>JBBSQG010000233.1:0-5406 GCA_038258125.1 Solirubrobacterales bacterium | reverse complement strand
GCGCCGAGCAGGAGGTTGTTGCGCTGCTGGTCGTCCACGAGGCCGCCGAGCTGCTGACTCGTGGCCGGGCCGAGGCCCTGCGCATCGCGCGCCTGCTGGAGCCGCTGCTGGAGCCCGCCGGCGGCGCCGAGCGTCAGCGCCTGGATGCCGGCGGTGTTGCGCACGGCGGCCTGGTCCTGCGCGCCCGCGGCGGCGGCGATGGCGCCCTGCTTGCCGGCGACGTACGAGGCGTACTGCTTGGCGTCGGACTGGCGCCGCGCCGCCACGTCGCGCACGCGCTGCTCGGCGGCCGACAGCTCGTTGAGGGGTGCGGCGAACGCGCCGGTGAACTGCTTCGCCGCCTGCTGTATCGCGGGGCTGCGCCCGCTCGGCTTCGCGGCGGCGGCGCCCGACTTCGGCTTGATCTTGGCGCCCTTGGTGGGCATCGACACGGGCGGCGGCTCACCCCCACGCGCGTGGGGACGACACTTAGCCGAGCTGAGCATTTTGCCTGGATTGTCAAGGAACGCCGCTCGGCCAGGTCGTCGAGCGAGCGGATAAGTATCGCGACCGCTCAGCGCATCTCGGCAACAACGATGTCCAGTGCGCAGGCGGTAAACTCCGCACCGCGCAAGGCCGAGCCAAGCGCGTCGCTTTCGATGGGATGTGTCGGGCCGCGCTGGCAATCCTCGAGTAGACGGACAGCAGCATCGAACACCGCACGCTGGTGCATCGTGATCGCAGGAATCGGCACAACGTGGTCAAGCTGTTCTCTGATCTCCGACCAGCCGTTCGTCGCACGCCCAGTGGTCCTGTCAGCCACGCGAGAGCTCCTGCCTCCGGCGTCCGAGACCATCTCGCCGACGGTACCTATCCCGCGATCAGATGAGTGGCGCAGCAGAGCCGCGAGCAAGTCTGCAAGTCCACGAGCATCGCCGGTGGCGGTGTGTCGGTCTCCGATCGTGACCCCGAGGGTCCCCGCAAGACGCTCGAGGCTTCGAGGCGCCGTCAGCATCCTCAACGTGCACATCCACGCGGACGGACGAAGCACACCCGCAGGCACATCCGGACGCACCGCCAGGAACGAGAGGTCAAACGCGAGGTTGTGCGCGACGAGGACAGCGCCGGCATCGATTCGGGCAGCGATCTCGAGAAGACCGGCACCGAATCGCTCCTCGTCATCTACATCCTCGTGCCAGCTCGCGGTCGCGGTGACCTCGCCTCGCGACGTGACCGCGTAGGCAGCGTACTCACGAATCGCGTGGCGGCCAGGATCGAGCCCCGTCGTCTCAGTATCCAGCGCCATCCACGAGATGCCGTCGAGAGAGCGTGTCTCCAGACCGTCAGAGCACCACGTCGTCGTCACCGCAAAACCCTCACGCTGACTCCAGCGGAGCACGCCGCACCAGCGCGAGCCCCTCGATGTCGATGAGCTCAACGCTGCGATCGCCGTGCTGGCGCAGTACGAAGCCCTGCTCGTTGCGAGCCGCGACCACCATGACGCAGGCCCCGGCCCTCTTGAACGCGCAGACGCGCTTCCATAGTCGGACACGAACCTCTGCCGACAGGTCGCCGACGAAGATGCCGCTCACGGGCTGCACCATCCATCGCGTGAGATCGCCGCGCACACCCGCCGGTACCCGCTCCAGGGCGATCAACGTCAGCGTCATACGCCGTCGTGCGAGTCGTGGTTGACACCGCCGCGCACGCTCCCTGCGGGATCCCAAAGGCCACCCGGCCGAGCAAGATCCGCATCCCCGTCATCCAACGCACTCTCGTCGAGCCGGAACAAGCGTCCGAGATCATCGACGATCCGCCCCAACAGCCGCGATGTGTGGAACTCCTCGCGAAGCGCGTGGCGAGCGGCCCGCTCGACGTCCTTCGCCCCGGACTGCACAGCCCGAAACGCGGCAGGCACGGACGTCTCGGTCTTGTAGATGTCCGCCACGTCGTAGACGAACGAGAGCGCCTTCCCGGTGTGCACGAAGCCCAGAGCAGGGCTGTATCCGACGCTGACGATGGCCGCGTGACAGACGCCGTACAGGCAGCTGTTGGCAGCCGACAGGGCACGATTGATCGGGGTGGCCGCGTCCCAATCGTCACGCTTGTAGCTGCGTCCGGACCAGGGAACGTCGTACTCCGTACTGAACCGGCGATAGGCGTCACGGACCCGCGCACCCTCCGCGCCGCGGACCTGACGCAGCGTCGCGGTCGCGGGAACCGGCTCGGCGAACCGCATGACGTACATCTCGCGCACGACACGCATCCGTTGCTGCTCATCGGCGAGCAGCGCGACCTGGCGAAGCAGGCGCCTCGCGCTTCGAGTGGTGCCCAGGCCTGCCGCGTACATCCGCACTCCCTCCTCGCCGACCCACGCGATCGAACAACCGCACTCGGCGGCGTTGACGACTGCTCGATGGGTGATCGTCGTCCCGGGGCCGAGCATGAGGAGCGACAGGCTCGCCGCCGGGATCGCGACCCGTCCGAGGTCGTTGACGTAGGCGATCGAGCGATCGTCCTGCTCAAGATGCCCACGCTCGAGATATAGGAAGCTGCCGGCGTCTCGGACCTTGGGCAGCAGATGCAGGTCGGCGATGCGCACGTCTACGCCGGCGCCACGCTCAGCAGCCCGCAGCCGAAGGCCTTCGCGGGACCGACACCCCGCTTGATCGCATCGAGGAACAGCTCGGCGTCAGTGACGACGAGGCGACCCTCGTAACGGACCGGCTTGACGGTCACGCGCGAATGGCTCATACCGCGGACCGGTCGTGGCGTGACGACGCGGTCGACGCGGACCCCGTCGTGCGGTCCGCCACCGCTCAGACAAAACCCGTGACGCGCGCCGCGGTCGACGAGCCAGCTATGGCGCGCGTCGTGCGTCGTCAGCTCGACGCGCTGGCTGTTGCGCGACGCCTCGCGCGCGACCTTCCGGCTTGGGTTGGCGACGAGCAGGAACCGCAGCCGGCGACCGTCGGTGATCGCGTCCAGCGCGTCACCGATGTCCTTCGTCTGCGCGCCGGCGAGATAGCCGTCGGCAAGCCGTTCCCACGCCGGCCGTACCTGGGACTGAACGACGACGATCGTCTGCTGGGCATCGGTCTCCGCTCGGAACAGCACGCCAAGCGCGGCGCGTGGCGAGGCGTCGTCGCTGGCAGGAAAGGCCCGCATGATCGTCCGGTGCATCTCGGCGATGTCGCCCAGGTCACGCGCGACGCCGAGATGACGCGACCGCAGCTCAAGTCGGCTGAGGATCGTCATGCCGCTGGCCGCTCGATCGTCACCGAGCGCACCCGTCGCGGGCGAAACGAGCGCTCCTCGAATGCCCTCGCCGCCGGCTGATCGTTGAGCACCACGGAGCCCATCTCGTCCTCAAGCAGCAGCTCGACGCGCGCTGCTGGCCGGTACTCCGGCGGGAGGCCGGCCGGCCGCCAACCGTCGGCCAGAGCATCCTCGAGACTGCCCGCGAAGATCGCGTGCTGGTCAACGATCGGCCCGGCGGGCGGACAGGACCTCCGGCCGAGCGCGAGAAGCCAGCGCGGCGCGCGAACGGCTGCGAGCAGCTGGCGTGCGAACGCCTCGTCGGTGCCCTCGAGCCCGACGACGAATGCCGCATCCTCGAGGTAGTACCGCTCGGTGACGATGCCTCGGCCCTTCGCGCCGCTGGCGACCGCGACCGGGTCCGTCCCTGCGCCCACAGTGTGGAAGTCGCGCAGCACGGACCCGCCGCGTTCGACGCAGACGCCGAAGCGCAGCGCCGCTAGGTCGTCGACCGGCCGATCCCGCGGGCGGCCAAGCGCCGCGCACAACAGCCCGATCACGCCGGACTTCGACGGCGCCAGCTCGGTCGCCCGCACCTCGAAACGGCTGGCGGTTCCCCACGACTGAAGGGGGGCGCCAAGCCACAGGCGCAACACCCTGGTCTCAGACACGGCTTGCGTGCTCGACGACGTCGTCGACATGCGAGACGGTCCTCCACGGCCCCTCGCCGCCGCCGCCACTGGTCAGCAGCACGGCACCGCCGGCAGCGTCGTCGTCGGCACCGTACATCCGCTCCAGCGTCGCGTACTCGACCAGCATCCGAGTCGCCGAGGCAGCGGGGATGCCCCCGTCCTCGTTCGCCGTGACGGGCGTGACGAACGCGTTGATGAGGTTGGCGGCACCAGCCTCCCGGCGCACCGCGAGTACCGCGGTCGGGAGGTTGCGCGCGGCGAAGGTCGTCTGCTTGCCTGTTGGCGCGGTCATCACGAACGCCCGCGCAAATGCCGCGAGGGCGGCCTGAACGTGCTTGGGCTCGGACGCGGCGCCAAGGTTCAGCGTGAGCTGGTCCACGTCGATCGCGGCGTAGCGGTAGAAGCAGCTTGCATTGAACTGGATCTCGCCGATCATGTCGGCGCCTTCGTTGTCCTTCGGCTTGAGGTCGTCGACGGCGGTGTAGTAATCGGCCTCGTACGCGATGCGGTGCGTTCCGACGGCGTGGGCCACCTGGCACGCCGCGTCGACGTTCGCCTCGGGAAGCTCTGCGACGAGCCTCCCGAACAGCGCGACGTCGAGCGCCGCGCCGGGCGATGTCATCGCGCGGCGGACGACTGCGACGACCTCCTTCGGCAGCACAGGCTTGTCCTTCACCTTCTCGTCGGAGAGTGTCGACGCCAGGCCGTCGAGGATCTCGCCGTGCTCGATCGCCAGCGTCGCCAGCGTCTCGAGATCGCTGCGCCGGAAGAAGACGAGCTGGCCGGTCTTGACCTCGCCGCCCCGGTCCTCGGCCTTCAAGCTCAAGCCGAGCGGCTTGGCCTCGAGCAGCACGGCGGCCCGATGACGTGCCGCGTCAAGCTCGACGTCCGGGTCGAGCTCGGTGATCCGCTCGGCGATCGCTCGATGCGCGCGCTTGGTCCGCGTCCCGACCTCGACCGCCTCGGGCGCGTCGCGAAACGCGACTCGTATCGCGCGCTTCCACGACTGGCTGCTGACGCGAGCTCGCGGAACACCCCCAAACGTGCAGTCCTTCGGTGCCCCCTGGTCGTCGCGGTTGAGGTTCGCCGGGGCGAAGCTCTGAATTGCATGCAGCTCGATGATCATGCGGTCTCCTCATGCTCGTCGGTGTCGCCGTCGTTGCGGTCGCGCGTCTCGGCCTGCGACCAGAAGTGGTACGCCCAGCGCTTCTGGACCCAATGGTCGTCCGCGTCCCAGTGCTCGAGATCCATGACGAGCGCGTAGACGTCGACGCCCGCGCCGTCGTCGGCCATGAGGCTCAGTGCTCGCCGCAGATGCCGCGGAAGCTGCTCGCGACCGACGCGCAGCATCGCGGTGAGCAAGTCGTCGGATGCCGTGGAGCGGCGAACCTTGATGGCTCGTAGATCACGCCCGAGCGACCGCCGCGACCGTGCTACGGACGCACCGTCAGCTGAGACGGGGGCGTACACGCGGACG
>JBBSQG010000232.1:0-5465 GCA_038258125.1 Solirubrobacterales bacterium | reverse complement strand
TGCTGACGGTCACCGGCCGCCACGTCGCGACGCGGCCGATCGCCGGCACGCGCCCGCGCGGCGCGACGCGTCAGGACGACGAGCGGATCGCCGAGGAGCTGCTGGCCGACGAGAAGGAGCGCGCCGAGCACGTCATGCTCGTCGACCTCGGCCGCAACGACCTCGGCCGCGTCTGCGAGTACGGCTCGGTCAACGTCGACCGCTTCATGGCGATCGAGACCTACTCGCACGTGATGCACATCGTCTCCAACGTGAGCGGAACGCTGCGTGAGGACGTCACGCCGATGGACGCGCTGCGCTCCGTGCTGCCGGCCGGGACGCTGTCGGGTGCGCCGAAGGTCCGCGCGATGCAGATCATCGACGAGCTCGAGCCGGTCAAGCGGGGCGGCTACGGCGGCGCGATCGGCTATCTCTCCTACACCGGCGACCTCGACACCGCGATCCACATCCGCACGGTGGTCATCAAGGACGGCCGCGCGCACGTGCAGGCCGGCGGCGGCACGGTCGCCGACGCCAAGCCGGCCTACGAGTTCGCCGAGTCCGAGGCCAAGGCGAGCGCGGTGCTACGCGCTGTCGAGTTGGCCAGCCAGCAACCCGACTGGCCATAGATCGCCGTCCAGGGCGAGTATATACTCGCGGTATGGCCAAGGTCATGATCTCGATCCCGGACCACGATCTCGCGCGGATCGACGCGGAGGCGGCGCGGCGCGGTACATCGCGCAGCGCGCTACTGCGCGAGTCTGCGTTGACGGAGCTCGACCGCCCGCGCTCTGGGCGCGCCGCCGAAGCGATGCGCCGTGGCCAGGAGCTCGTCGCCGGCCTGCCGCTCGTCGACTCCGTCGAGCTGATCCGCGACGATCGCGACAACCGTGACCTGCGCCGGCTCGGGCGCGCGAGCACATGAACACCGCGCTGTGCGACACGAGCGTCATCGTCAAGTGGTTCTTCGACGAGCCCGGAGTCGACACGCCGGCGGCGCGGCAGATCGTGCAGGCTTCCGACGAGGGCCTCGTCGAGCTCAAGGTCCTCGATCTCACGTACTACGAGGCCGGCAACGTGTTCGCCAGGCTAGGCGCGTCGGGAACCGTCGTCGCCGGACTGCTCGAGCGGATCCACGACGTCTGCGGCGCCAGCATGGTGACGGATCCAGGCCGCCACCGCGCCGCCGCCGAGCTCGCCGATCAGGACGGCTTGTCGCACTACGACGCGGCCTACGTCGTCATCGCGCAGCACCATCAACTCGCGCTGCTGACCGCGGACAAGGCGATGGTCAAGGCGGGCGGCGTGCTGCCGAGCAAGTACGTCCGCGAGCTGCCGGCGCGATGACCTCCGTCCTCGTCGTCGACAACTACGACTCGTTCACCTACAACCTCGTCCAGTTTCTCGGTGAGCTGGGCGCGCAGCTCGATGTCGTGCGCAACGACGTCTGCTCCGTCGACGAGCTGCTCGAGCGCGCGCCCGATCGCGTCGTCGTATCGCCGGGCCCCTGCACGCCCAACGAGGCCGGCATCTCGCTGGAGTCGATGCGCCGCTTCCCCGAGGCGGGGATCCCGACGCTCGGCGTCTGCCTCGGCCACCAGTCGCTCGCGCAGGCCTTCGGCGGCTTCGTCATCCGCGGCGAGCCGATCCACGGCAAGACGAGCCAGATCACCCACGACGGGCGCACGATCTTCGCCGGGCTGTCGCCGACGCTCACGGTCGGGCGCTATCACTCGCTCGTTGTCGATCCCGACCGCCTACCGGCTGCCTTCGAGGTCTCCGCGCAGGGCGACGGGATCGTCATGGGCCTGCGCCACCGCGAGCTGCCCGCCGAAGGCGTGCAGTTTCATCCCGAGTCGGTCCTGACCGACGAGGGCAAGCTGCTGCTGGGCAACTTCCTCGACGGCTGAGCCTGCGCGTACGGCGGAGGCGTTTGGGCGACCGCCGCGCAGCTACCGTGGGCGGCGGCGTGTCGCGCGCGGGTCGGCTGCCCGGGCGGGGTAGTCGGGGTCAGCGCGCGGGGCGGAGTCGTCGGGCGCCTCGGCGGGATAGTCGGGGTCGGCGGGCGGCACATAGGGCTCGGGCTGCTGCGCCTGGCGGGCGTGCAGGTCCGCCGCCACGCGCCGGGCCTGCGCCTGCAGATTCTGCTCTTCGCGCGCGGCCTCGTGCGGCTCGATCGCCTGGGCATGGCGCTCGACGGCGACCGCCATCGGGTCGTGGCGCGACGCCCTCCGTGCCCCGCGCGTCCCGCGCAGGCTGGGGCCCGAGCGCCCGCGGGCCAGGCCCGTCCCGCCAGAGCGACGCTGGCCGGTCATGTAGACGAAGACCGCGGCGGCGATCACCAGCAGCACGACGATGACGAGCACGATCTCCATGTCAGCTCCGCTACCCCCGCGACCGCGTGCGGGAAACGCTGCCCGCCTACAATCGCGGCCGATGAGCGTCCGCGAGCCGATGACCCGCACGTATCGCTTTGCGCTCGGCATCTGCGTGCCGACCGTGCGCCTGTGGGGTCGCCTCGAGGTCGCCGGCGTCGAGCAGGTCCCCGCCGAGGGCCCGCTGCTGATCGTGGGCAACCACGACTCCTACTGGGATCCGGTCGTCATCGGCCTGGCGGCGATCGAGCGGCGCCAGATCCGGGCGCTGTCGAAGTCCTCGCTGTGGAAGGTCAAGGGACTCAACAAGGTCCTCGACGGCATGGGCCAGATCCCGATCGAACGCGGCAGCGGCGACGCCGGCGCGCTGGACCGGGCGATCGCCGAGCTGCGCTCCGGCAGCTGCATCGGGATCTTCCCCGAGGGCACGCGCAGCCTCGGCCGCCAGCTGCGCCCGCGCAGCGGCCTCGGGCGGCTCGTGGCGGCCGTGCCGGAGGCGGTCGTCGTCCCGACTGTCGTGACCGGCTCGGTCGACATCACGCGCCCGTTCAAGCGCCCGCGTCTGCACGTCCGCTTCCTGCCGCCCGCGGACGGCCTGCGTCCGGGGGAGACCCCCGGCGAGCACTCGGTCCGCGTGGTCGCCGAGATCCGCAAGCTCGCGCCGATCGCGATCGCCGGCCGCAAGCGTCGCAAGGCCGCCGCCGCGCTGCCGCCCGGCGGGTAGGGCGCCACCGCCGCCCATCGCAACGGCCGCCACGAAGTTCACTAGGCTGCGCGGCCCGTGCCCGACCCCGTCCTCACGCAGGCGATCGACAAGGTCGCGTCGGGCCGGAACCTCAGCATCGACGAGGCCTCCGAGGTGCTCGCGGTGATCATGGACGGCGACGCCTCCGAGGCGCAGATCGCCGGCCTGCTGATCGGCCTGCGCTGCAAGGGCGAGACGATCGAGGAGATCGCCGGCCTCGCGCGCACGATGCGCGCCCTCGCCGCGCACGTGTCGAGCACCCGCGACGCGCTCGTCGACACCGCGGGAACCGGCGGCGGGCGCCTGACGTTCAACGTCTCGACGACCGCGGCGCTGATCGCCGCCGGCGCCGGCTGCGCCGTGGCCAAGCACGGCAACCGCTCGGCCACGAGCCGCTCGGGCTCGGCCGACCTGCTCGAGGCACTCGGCGCGCGGATCGATCTGACCCCCGCGGCCGTCGGGCTGTGCATCGACGACGTCGGCTTCGGCTTCATGTTCGCGCCCCGCCATCACCAGGCCACGCGCTTCGTCGTCCCGATCCGCAAGGAGCTCGCCGTCCGGACGATCTTCAACTTCCTCGGGCCGCTCACCAACCCGGCGGGGGCGCGGCGCCAAGTCGTCGGCGTCTCGGACGCCGCGTTCGTCGAGGTCATCGCCGGCGCCCTCGCGCTCCTCGGGGTGGACCGGGCGCTGGTCGTATCCTCGCACGATGCCCTTGACGAGATGAGCATCTCGGCCCCCACCACCGTCGTCGAGGTCGAAGGCGACGACCTCAGGACCTATACCGTGAGCCCGGAGGACTGCGGGCTGGCGACGATCGCCGATCCGCTGGCGGTGACCGGGGGAGAGCCCGCCGACAACGCTGCCGCGACACGGGCGATCTTCGCCGGCGAGACCGGCCCGCGGCGCGACATCGCGGTGCTCAACGCCGGTGCCGCGATCTACGCCGCCGGGGGCGCCGACGACCTCGCGGCCGGTGTCGAAGCGGCCCAGGCCGCGATCGACGACGGCGCTGCCACGCGCACGCTCGAGGCGTTCGTCGCCCGCACCCAGCAGCTGGCGGCCGAGGACGCCGCATGAACGTGCTCGAGAAGATCGTCGCCCGGACGCGCAAGGACGTCGAGCGCCGCCGCAACGAGATCCCGCTGCAGACGCTCAAGCGGCAGCTCGACGCGCGCGGCGACGACCGCCCGTTCTCGGAGGCGCTGACTCTTCCCGGCGTCTCGGTGATCGCCGAGCACAAGCGCCGCTCGCCGTCCGCCGGCGAGATCCGCGCGGGATCAACCGTCGCCGAGGTCGTGCTCGCCTACCAGCGCGGCGGCGCCGCGGCGATCTCGATCCTCACCGAGGGCAAGCACTTCGGGGGCTCGCTGGACGATCTGCGCGTGGCCCGCGCGACCTGCGCGCTGCCGATCCTGCGCAAGGACTTCATCGTCGACGCCTACCAGGTCTACGAGTCCGCGGCAGCCGGCGCGGACGCGATCTTGCTGATCGTGGCCGCGCTCGAGCCCAGGCAGCTGATGGACCTCTACGCCGAGGCGCGCGCTCTGGACCTCGACGTGCTCGTCGAGGTCCACGACGAGGAGGAGCTCCAGCGCGCGCTGGAGCAGGTCGACGCCGCCGTCATCGGGATCAACAACCGCAACCTGGCGGACTTCAGCGTCGACGTCGAGCGGACATTCGAGCTGCTCGCCGACATCCCGGCCGGCAAGACCGTCGTCTCCGAGTCGGGCTTTCACTCCCGCGCGCAGCTCGACGAGCTCGAGCGTGTCGGCGTCGACGGCGTGCTGATCGGGGAGTCGCTCATGCGCGCGCCCGAGCCCGAGGTGGCCCTGCGCGCGCTGACCGGCGCCGACGACGGGGGCGAGAACCTGGCGTTGTGACGCCGCCCGGCGCCTGAGCCCAGCCGTCCCCGCTCTACAGTGATGAGCGCCATGGCGACGCGGATCAAGCACTGCGGCATCACGACCCTCGACGACGCGCACCGCGCAGCCGAGGCCGGCGCCTGGGCACTGGGGATGATCTTCTGGGACGGCTCCCCGCGCCGCTGTGAGCTGGACGAGGCGCAGGCCATCGGCGCCACGCTGCGACGCACGGTCAACCTCGTCGGCGTCTTCGTCAACGAGCGCCTGGAGGAGATCGACTCCGTCGTGCAGGCCACGGGCCTCACGCATGTGCAGCTGCACGGCGACGAGGGCCCGGTCTTCTGCAGCGAGGTCGCGCGGCGGACCGGGGCGAAGGTGATCAAGGCCGTCCGCGTGCAGTCGCGCGCGACGCTGCAGGCGGCGGTCGCATACCACACCGACTTCGTCGTGCTCGACGCCCACGTCGAGGGCGTGCCCGGCGGCACCGGGCGGACGATCGAC
>JBBSQG010000231.1:0-5475 GCA_038258125.1 Solirubrobacterales bacterium | reverse complement strand
GGGTCGCGGCCGTCAGGACGGCGCCGCGAAACGACGTGCGCCAGGTCACCGGCAGCTTGATCGTCAGCCCGAGGCCCGGGTACTCGCGGGTCTCGGTCGCGATCCGCTGGGCCTCGGGACCGGACGCGGCGGGCCGCGCTGCTGGGTCGTCATCGGCACGGAAGACGATCCAGCCGATCAGCACGCCGGCGCACAGGACGCCGGCGAACGCGATCAGCTTCGCAAGCCGGCCACGGCGCCGGCGGGGTATGGGGGGAGTCGGGGGATCGTCGGTCTCGGTCGCCATGGCAGGCGATGGTACGGGGGCAGGTGGCACATGCGCGCAGCCGCCCGCGTAGTCTGCGGCCCATGCTCATGCGGCACAGGCGGTCAGCTCGGTTCGGCGTCCTCGCCGGGGCGGCGCTGCTGGCGCTGCTCGCCGGGGTGCTGGCGCCGGTCGCCCAGGCGGCGGTCGGGAAGTGGTCCTCCGCCGGACGGCTGCTGACAAGCCGCGAGTTTCATCGCGCCACGGTCCTGGACGACGGGCGTGTGCTGGTCAGCGGCGGGTTCAGCTACGCCGGCATCCAGGCGTCCGCCGAGCTGTTCGATCCGGCCGCGCGGCACTGGGAGAACACGTTCGCGATGCGCTTCGCGCGCTTCGCGCACACATCGACGCTGCTTGACAACGGTCGCGTGCTCATCGCCGGCGGCGCGAACGTCGGCGACGGCTACGTCCGCGGGGCCGAGCAGTTCGATCCGGCGACGATCTCCTGGAAGCCGGCCGGCAAGCTGCGGCGGGCGCGGGCCAACCACACCGCATCGCTGCTGGCCGATGGCCGCGTGCTCGTCGCGGGCGGCCTGGCGAAGAACCACACCGAGCTGCGCAGCGCCGAGATCTACGACCCCAAGCGCAACCGCTGGTCGCGGGCTCCGAGCATGCGCGCGCCGCGCTACCACCACCCCGCGACGACGCTGCTCGACGGCCGCGTGCTCGTCACCGGTGGCGATCGTGGCGACGACGATTTCCAGCGCTCGACGGAGATCTACGACCCGCGCCGCAACCGCTGGACGCGTGCGGCGAGCCTGCCGGTGGCGCGCGGCAACCACACGGCGACGCTGCTGGCCGACGGCCGCGTGCTCGTCGCCGGCGGCGGCGACCGCGCCCCGGGATTCGTCCGCAGCTCCGAGGTCTACAACCCGGTGACCAACCGATGGACCCGGGTCGGCGACATGCGCGCCGCGCGCGGCTTTCAGACAGCGACGCTGCTGGAAGACGGCGAGGTGCTCGTGGCCGGCGGCTTCGCCGACTCGGGGACGGTGCGCAGTGCCGAGCGGTGGAACCCCGCCTCGGGGCGCTGGCGGCGGACCGGCTCGTTGCGGTACGCCCGGGCCCATTCGGTGATGGCGCTCGCCGGCGACCACGTGCTCGTCGCGGGCGGCGGGCTCGTCTCGGGACGGATCGTGGCAAGCGCCGAGCTGTACGACGCGGGCTCGAACCCGCCCTGATCCAAACATCGAAACCACACGCCGCGGCGCGTCTGCGCATTGATGGTTGGTGACGGTCGACACGACTAGCCTGAACGGACCATGAACCGGCGCTCCTGGCTGCTCATGGCGCTCCTCGCTGCGCTCTGGGGCGCCTCGTACCTCTTTATCAAGGTCAGCCTCGACGACGGCCTGGAGCCGGTGTTCATCGTCTTCGCGCGGATCGCGCTCGGCGCGCTCGTGCTCGTGCCGCTGGCGGCGCGGGCCGCTGGCGTTGGTCTTGCGCAGCTGCGCACGCTGGCCAGGCCGATCCTGTTGCTGGCGGTCGTCCAGGTCGTGCTGCCGTTCACGCTCATCACCTTCGGAGAGCAGCACATCGCCTCTGCGCTGACCGGCATCCTCGTCTCCGCGGCGCCGATCTTCACGGCGCTGATCGCCGCGCGCTTCGACGACGACGAGCGCCCGCACGGGGTCGCCACCGCGGGCGTCGTGCTGGGGATCGTCGGCGTCGTGCTGCTGTTCGGCATCGACCTCAGCGGCGACGCGCAGGCGCTCGCCGGCGGGCTCATGGTGCTGCTGGCGTCGGTCGGCTACGCCGTCGGATCACTGGACCTCAAGCACCGCCTGCGCGGCGTGCCGCCCGTCAGCGTCGCGGCGTCGACGATGGTCGCCGGGACGCTCGTGCTGCTGCCGTTCGCGCTCTTCGCGCTGCCTTCCGAGGCGCCGGAGCCGCAGACCGTCGGCGCGCTGGTCGCGCTCGGCGCCGGTGGGACCGGGATCGCGTTTGCGATCTACTTCACACTGATCGCCGAGATCGGCCCCGGCCGGGCGTCGCTCGTCGCCTATATCGCGCCGGGCTTCGCGGTGCTCTACGGCGTCACGCTGCTCAGCGAGCCGCTGACGCTGGGCGCCATCCTCGGCCTCGGGCTGATCCTCGCCGGCTCGTGGGTCGCGGCGGAGGGACGCTGGCCGTGGCACGCGCGGGCGATCCCGGTCGTGCCGCTGGAGGCGACGCCGACGCCGCCGCCGGCGCGCGAGCCGGCCTGAGCGTCAGCCGAAGCGCACCTTGCCGTTGGAGCGTGCCCGCGCCTGTGCGCGCTCGACGAAGTCCAGCCGCTTGATCGCGGCCCGGAACAGGCGGGTGACGAGCCGCAGGCGCGCGTTCTCTGAGCGCAGGTCGAGCAGCCCCTGCTTGGCGTCGAGGCCGAAGTCGACGGTCGCGGCCATCGCGTAGGCGCCCTTCTCGGCGAGCTCGTCGGGGTCGGGCTCGTTGTCGGTCGCCTCGACGACGAGCTTGGCGTAGGCGCTGCGGGCGGCCTCGGCGGCGCGCTCGTCGGGCGTCTCGTCCTTGTCGGCGAGGAACTCGACCGTCGCCGCCGGATAGGGCATGTCGGCCTGGCGCTCGACGATCCGAAACGGGCGCGTCCCGCGGGTGAGGACGTTCAGGCGCCCGTCCTCCATGCGCTCGAGCACCTGCGCGATCTCGCACGCGCAGCCGATCCCCTTCAGCCCGGACTCGGTCATCCAGATGATCCCGAACTCGCCCTCGTCGTCGAGCAGCTCGGCGAACATGATCCGGTAGCGCTCCTCGAAGACGTGCAGCGGCACGAGCTCGTGGGGGAGCGCGACGAGGCCGAGAGGGAACAACGGAAAATCACGCACGGTCCGGTTTGGCACTTGCGACGTAGTTCACCACGATGACCACCGCACTGCTCTGGTACCGGCGCGATCTGCGCCTCGCCGATCACCCGGCGCTGACGCGCGCGCCGCGCGACTTCGATCGCGTCGTGCCGGTGTTCGTGCTCGACGAGGCGCTGCGCCGCGGGCGCTTTGCCTCGGCGCCGCGGGAGCCATCCATGCTCGGCTGCCTGCGGGCACTCGACGCCGGGCTGACCGAGCGCGGCAGCGGCCTCGTGATCCGCGATGGCCGGCCCGAGCACGAGCTGGTCGCATTGGCCTGCTGAGGTTGGCGCCGGGGCAGTGCTGGCAGGCCGCCGGCTGCGTCATCGGCCGCGACTACCCGGCGCCGATCGTCGACCATGCCGAGGAGCGCAGGCGGGCGGTCGCGCGCTACCGGGCTGCCCGCGGTTGAACGAGGCAGATTTCTCCCTGTGACGGGGAGAAATCTGCCCCGCGAGGCGGCTGGCGCCGATGTCACGGTCGCGCGGGACGAGTCCCTGATCGGCGCGACCATATCCTTGCGCTCATGGAAGAGCTCGCGGCCTACGAGCGGCGCCTGCGCCGCGCCGGGCTGCCGCTGCTGATCGAGGACTACTCCGCCTGGGAGGACGTCTTCACGCGCGCCGCGGGGCTGCTGGCGCTCGTCCTCACCGGCCAGTTGCTCGGCGCCGTCGACAAGGACTGGCCGTGGTGGGGCAACACGCTGGCGCTCGCCGGCGCACTGGCGATCGTGGCGGGCGGCGTGGCGATGGTCAACCGCGCACGCGGGCGCCGGGCGCTGTCGGTGCCCGATCGGGTCGGCCCGATCGAACTCGCAGCGTTCGTGCTCGTACCGGCGCTGCTGCCGCTCGTCTTCGGCGGGCAGGTGACGAGCGCGCTCGTGACGGCGGGGGGAAACCTGCTGCTGCTGGTGCTCATCTACCTCGTCGTCGGCATCGGGCTGCTGTCGATCCTGCGCTGGACGGCGGCCCGCCTCGTCGGCCAGCTCGCGGCGTCGCTCGTGCTGCTCACACGCGCCGTCCCGGTGCTGCTGATCTTCATGATCGTCCTGTTCATCAACACCGAGATGTGGCAGGTCTTCTCCGACGTGTCCGACGCGGCGCTGCTCGGCACGATCGGGCTGTTCATCGTCGTCGGCTCGATGTTCGTCGTCTCGCGGCTGCCGCGCGAGGTGCGCGAGCTGGAGGCCGAGGTCGGCGCCGCCCCGCCGCTGCGCCGGCGCCAGCGCTTCAACGTCGGCCTCGTGATGTTCGTCAGCCAGGGCCTGCAGGTGCTCGTCGTGGCAGTCCTCGTCGGCGCGTTCTTCGTCGCCTTCGGGGCGCTGGCGATCACGCCACACGTCGTCGAGGTGTGGATCGGCGAGCGCCCGCACGCGATCGCCGGCCATGCCTCACTGAGCGTCGAGCTGGTCAAGGTGTCAAGCGCCCTGGCGGCGTTCAGTGGCCTGTACTACGCGATCGCCGTGCTCAGCGACTCGACCTATCGCGAGGAGTTCCTCGAGGATCTCGAGACCTCGCTGCGCGAGACGTTCGCCGACCGCGCGCGCTACCTCCAGGCGCGCAGCGCCGCGGGCACGGAGGCGCCGCCCGAATAACCTGCCGCGCCGTGCCCGACGACCCCGACGAGCCGCTGCCGCTCTATGAGCAGCGCGACCAGCCGCCCGGCGTCCCGCCGCTGGCGCTGACCGGCGAGCGAACGCTGCCCGATGTGCCCGAGGAGAACTACTGGTTTGCCCGCCACCTCGTCGTCTACGAGTGGATCGCCGCTCAGGTCGCCGGGCGGCGCGTCGTCGACATGGCCTGCGGCGAGGGCTACGGCTCCGACGTGCTG
Source organism: Solirubrobacterales bacterium (assembly GCA_038258125.1). Taxonomy (GTDB): domain Bacteria; phylum Actinomycetota; class Thermoleophilia; order Solirubrobacterales; family Solirubrobacteraceae; genus CADCVQ01. The sequence continues at coordinate 501 of JBBSQG010000231.1, read as the reverse complement.
GCCCGCGCGGGCGCCGCAGCGGTCGTCGGCGTCGACGCCAACCCCGAGGCGCACGAGCATGCCCGCCTGCGCTACCCGGCAGCCAACCTGCGCTTCGTGCGCACGATGGTCGAGACCTACGACGAGCCATGCGACGCGGTCGTGTTCCTGCAGACGATCGAGCACGTCCAGGACCCGGGCGCCGTGCTGGCGCGCTTTGCAGAGCTCGTCGGCCCGGGCGGGCTCGTGTTCGTCTCGACGCCGAACGTGCTGACGCTGGCGCCGCCCGGCGCCGAGCGCTCGGGCAACCCGTGGCACGTCTATGAGTACCGGCCCGAGGAGTTCGGAGCGCTGTGCCGCGCGCACTTCGCCGGCGTCGAGCTGTACGGCCTCTTCCACGCCCGCAAGCTCGCCGTCCACGCCGCCGCACTGAGGCTCGGCTGGGACGACGTGCATGCCCGGCTCGGCCTCACGCAGCGCTTCTATGACCGCTTCGTGCCGGCGATCGGCGCGCGCGACTTC
>JBBSQG010000230.1:0-5509 GCA_038258125.1 Solirubrobacterales bacterium | reverse complement strand
GCCAGCGCGGCACGCGCTTCCGTCCCGGCGCCGGCGTCGGCATCGGCAAGGACGACACGCTTTACGCCCGCTCGGCCGGCACGGTCGTGTTCGGCCAGCAGCGCGGCAAGCGCGTCGTCTCGATCACCCCGCACGACGCGGAGTAGCCCGCTCGCGCTCCTGCGGGAGCGGTCTCACGTCGGCTGGCTCACCGGCCGGATGAGGATCTCGTTGACGTCGACGTGCGCCGGCTGGGCCACGGCGAACATGATCGCGCGGGCGATGTCGTCGGGCTCCAGCGCATCCTTCGGCGCGTTGTCGAAGAACGGCGTGTCGACCATGCCGGGCTCGATCGACGTCACGCGCACGCCGGTGTCGTCGAGTTCCTGGCGCGCGGACTCGGCCATCGCCGTCACGGCGTGCTTCGTGGCGCTGTAGAGAGAGCCCGGCAGCGCGCGGCGCCCGGCGACCGAGCTCGTCAGCAGCAGGTGGCCGACGGAGTCCTTCAGCGGCGGCAGCGTCGCGCGGATCGTGTAAGCGCAGCCGAGGACGTTTGTCAGCACCATCTCGCGCCAGAGTTCGGGGCTCTCCTTGAGAAAGCCGCGCGCGGCGCCGAAGCCGGCGTTGGCGAACGCGACGTCGATCTGGCCGAACGCGTCGAGCGCCCCGCGCACCATCGCCTCCTGCTGATCGAACTCCGTCACGTCGCAGGTCACGGCGATCGCTCGCTCGGCGCCGCCGAGCTCCTCGGCAAGCGCCGTGAGCTTGTCGGTCGAGCGCGCCGCGAGCACGAGCCGGTAGCCGGCGGCGGACGCCTGGCGCGCGGTCGCGGCGCCGATCCCGCTCGAGGCGCCGGTGATGAGGAAGACGGGGTCGGACATGGTTCTCCTTCGGGGGACGGTGACGGGCCCGATCGCCGCTGCGCGACCGACTACGTTCAATAGCGAACATGCTCTACGACAAGGCGCGCATCAACGTCGTCGCCGGCGGCGGCGGGGACGGCTGCATGAGCTTTCGCCGCGAGGCGCACGTGCCGCACGGCGGGCCCGACGGCGGCGACGGCGGGCACGGCGGCGACGTCGCGCTCGTCTGCGACGACTCGCTGCGCGACCTGCAGTCCTTCAAGCGCAGCGTGCACTACAAGGCCCGGCGCGCCGGCCACGGCGAGGGCGCGCTGCGCCACGGCGCCGACGGCCCGCCGCTGGAGGTGCGCGTCCCGCCCGGCACGCAGGTCGCTTCCTGGGACGGAAGCACGCACGACCTCCTGGAACCCGGTCAGCGCGTCGTCGTCGCCCGCGGCGGATCGGGCGGGCGCGGCAACAAGAAGTTCGCCTCCTCCACGACGCAGGCACCGCGCATGCGCGAGCGCGGCCTGCCCGGCGAGGAGGGCTGGATCGACCTGCGCCTGAAGCTGCTCGCCGACGTCGGTCTCGTCGGGCTGCCCAACGCCGGCAAGTCCTCGCTGCTGGGGCGCATGACGCGCGCCGCGCCGAAGGTCGCCGCCTATCCGTTCACGACGCTCGAGCCGGTCCTCGGGACGCTCGAGGACGCCGATCGCCAGCTCATCGTCGCCGACATCCCCGGGCTGATCGAGGGCGCCAGCGAGGGTGCCGGGCTCGGCCACGACTTTCTTGCCCACGTCGAGCGCACGCGGCTGCTCGTCCACGTCCTCGATCTCGCGCCGGTCGACGGCTCCGACCCGCTCGAGAACCACGCGACGATCGAGGCCGAGCTGCGCGCGCACGACCGCCGCCTGGCCGCGCTGCCGCGGCTGCTGGCGCTCTCCAAGGCCGACCTCGTCCCTCCCGGCGATGCCGAGCTCGCCGCGCAGGCCTGGCGCGAGCGGCTCGGTGGCGATGTGCCGGTGCTGATCACGTCGTCGGCCACGAGTGCCGGCATCGACGCGCTCGCGCGCGAGCTGCTGCGTCGCGTGCCGCTACTGCCCAGCGCCGCTGACGCCATCGCTCCCGACGACATGCCGGCCGTCGAGCACCGCGTCTTCCGCCCCGCCGCCAACCGCGGCTTTCAGGTGCAGCGGCTGCCGGACGGTGTCTTCCGCGTGTGCGGCGACGGCGTCGAGCGACTGCTCATGCGCCATGATCTGGACAACGACGAGGCGCTCGCGCACGTCGAGCGACGGCTGCACAGGATGGGGATCATCAGCGCGCTGGAATCCGCGGGCTTTGAGCCCGGCGACGATGTCGAGATCGCCGGCGTGATGTTCGAGCTGCACCCCGGGTAGGCCGGCTGCGGGCGGATCTCAGCGGCCAAGGAGATGTGAAGCGGCGCAACCTTCGCCGCCGGCGTGGTGTTGTGGGCAAGACGCGAGTACCGATCCAAGGGGAGGACGATGTGCGCAGGCGTAGCGGCGGGGGCAAGCTGGTCAGCGGGGCGCGTGGGAGCGCGACCCACTACGGTTTCGCGCCGATGAGCCTCCAACGACTTGCCATCGTCGCCGCGCTGCTCGCCGGCCTGTTCGGGCCGGCCGCCGCGCAGGCGTCCGACCAGCAGGCGTCGATCATGATGGACGACGACCAGCTGCTGTACCGCGACAACGTGACCCAGACGCGCACGCTCGTGACGATGCAGTCCATGGGCGTCGACGCCGTGCGCGCGACCGTCCTGTGGCGGAACGTCGCCGAGGGCGCCGATCCCACGAACGCGGAGATCAAGCGCCTGAAGGGCAAGAAGGCGCGCGACAAGGCGCGGGCGCAGCGCAAGCGCTTCCGGTCCAACAACCCGCGCACGTACCCGACCCGAAACTGGGATCGCTACGACAACCTCGTCAAGGAGGCCGCCAAGCTCGGCATGCGCGTGTACTTCACGATCACCGGCCCCGGCCCGCACTATGCGCACCAGCGGGCGCCCAAGAGCCAGCGCCGCAACGCCGGCACGTACCGGCCCAAGCCGTCGCAGTTCCGCAAGTTCGCCGAGGCCGTCGGCAAGCGCTACTCAGGCACCTACCGCGACGAGAACGCGATCCGCAAGCCGCTGCCGCGCGTGTCGCTGTGGTCGCTGTGGAACGAGCCCAACCAGGCCGGCTGGCTCTCGCCGCAGTGGGAGAAGGTCAAGGGCAAGAACGTGCCCGTCGCCCCCGTCCTGTACCGCGAGCTGCACCAGGCCGGGGTCGCCGGCCTGGAGAAGTCCGGCCACGGCCGTGACGCCATCCTGCTCGGCGAGCTGGCGCCGATGGGCTCGACCTCGACGGGCCCGCGCAATGGTCTGCGACCGGTGCCGTTCCTGCGCGAGATGCTCTGCCTGGCACCGAACGGCACGCCGTACACCGGTGACGACGCAGCGCGTCGCAACTGCGACGACTTCGTGAAGAACCCGACGCTGAAGGCGACGGCCTTCGCCCATCACCCCTACCCGAAGAAGGCCGCGCCGACGATCGCCCCGAAGAGCCCGGACGAGATCACGATGGGGAACATCGGCTCGCTGGGACCGCTCCTCGACGCGCTCGCCATCCAGTCGGGCGGCAAGATCGCCGGCGGCCTGCCGATCTTCCTCACCGAGTTCGGCTATGAGACCAAGCCCGACCCGCGCAACGGCATCTCCTTTGACCGGCAGGCGGAGTTCAGCCAGCTGGCCGAGTTCATGGCCTACCAGGACCCGCGCGTGGGCGCCACGACGCAGTTCTTGCTTCGCGACGCCGCGCCGCTGACGCGCTCGCCGGTCACCCGCAAGAAGTACAGGAAGGGGTCGCGGGAGTACTGGTTCACCTACCAGTCGGGCCTCTACACGCGTGGCGCCCGCGCCAAGCCGGCCGCCTACGCCTACTCGCTGCCGTTCATCGTCTACCCGGCGGGTCCGGGCGTTGTCGGGTACTGGGGTCAGCTGCGCTTCCGGCCCAACGGCTCGCCCGACCAGGCGGTCATCATGTGGTGCTCAGACAGCAAGGACATCCGCAACTGCGTGCCGGTCGTCGCCGGCGTGGCGACGAACCTGCGCGGCTTCTTCTCCGGCACCCTGCCGATGCCCAAGCCGGGCGGCTTCTACCGCGCGGGCTACCTCGTCCCGGCGACGGAGACGACGCCGCTGAAGATCGGCGTCTACTCACTGGCGGCCAAGCTCCGGTAGCGCCGGGCCGGGTGGGCGCCGCCGGCGGCCGCGCGGGCGGGTCCCCTCCGATCCGACCGCGAAGGCACGGAGCTTGCTAGTGGATGCGGCCGGGTCAGCTAGGGCACGGCCCGTAAGCTGAGCGGGCCGTGGCCCGCTTCGTCATCAAGCTTGGATCGAGCATCGTCGCCGAGGACGACGGCGAGCTGCGCGCCGCCGTCATCGAGCAGATCTGCGCCGAGGCGGCCGCGCGCCACGCGGCCGGCGACGAGGTGGTGCTCGTCACGAGCGGGGCGATCGCGCGCGGCATGCGGGTCATGGACCTGGCGGTGCGCCCGCGCGCGATCGAGGATCTGCAGGCGGCCAGCGCGGTCGGCCAGGGCAAGCTCTACCGCGTCTACGACGAGCTGCTGCGCGGCCACGGCATCACGAGCGCGCAGGTGCTGCTGACGTTCTTCGACATGAGCGCGCGCACGCACTACCTCAACGCGCGCGGCACGCTGCGCAAGCTGCTGGAGTGGCGCGTGCTGCCGGTCATCAACGAGAACGACACGACGACGACCGACGAGATCTCCTTCGGTGACAACGACTTCCTCGCCGCTCAGGTCGCCGTGCTGATCGGGGCCGACCTGCTCGTGCTGCTGACCGACGTGGAGGGGCTGTTCACCGCCAGCCCGCGGACCGACCCGGCGGCGCGGCTCGTGCCGGCGGTGACCGACTTCGCTGCGCTCGGCGCGATGTCGATCGGCCATACGACGTCGCCGCTGGGCACCGGCGGGATGCGCTCGAAGGTCGTCGCCGCCGAGATGGCGACGGCGGGCGGGATCGAGACCGTCATCTGCAGCGGCCTGCGCGAGGGGGCGCTACGGGCTGCGCTGCGCGGTGAAGCAGCGGGGACGCGCTTTGCGGCCGGCCAGGCGCGCTACTCCTCGTTCAAGCTGTGGCTGAAATATGCCAAGCCCTCGCGCGGGACGGTCGTCGTCGATGCCGGCGCCGCGCGGGCGCTGCGCGACGGCGGCACGTCCCTGCTACCGGTGGGGATCACCGAGGTGCGCGGCGCCTTCGACGCCGGCGACGCGGTCCAGGTCGCGCACGGCGCGATCGTCATCGGCAAGGGGATCTGCAACTACGCCGCCGGCGAGCTCGGCCAGGTGAAGGGGCTGAAGTCGGCCGCCGTGCGCGAGGTCATGCCGCGCGCGACCGACGAGGCGATTCACCGCGATTACTTCGTGCTGAGTTAGGAAGCGCCAGCGAACGAGCTGTGTGATCGGGTGCGCCGCCGCAGCGCCTCGCCCTCCCACCTGACGTGTGGCAGATTTATCCCCGCAGTCAGGCTGTCGCATAACTCGGGTGTGGTGTTCTGGGTTTCGGGAACTGGTCAGTCTGTGGAGTGCTCGCGGCGGGCTGGTTCTGTCCGGTGATCGTGCTAAAAGTACCTCCTGTGCAGGGCTTTTACGGCTGATTGGAGCAG
>JBBSQG010000229.1:0-5554 GCA_038258125.1 Solirubrobacterales bacterium | reverse complement strand
GGCGAGCACGGCGGCGGCGAGCGACATGTGCGGGGACTCGGTGACCCCGTCGAAGGCGCCCGCGCAGGCGCCGATCGCCCGCCCGCCGGACGGCGGGTCGGGGGCGACGGCGCGCGCCGCGTCGCGCAGCGCCTGCGCGATGCCGGCCAGCTCGGCCGGCGCCTCGCCCTTGATCCGCAGCGCGATGAGAAACGCTCCCGCCTGGACCGGGCTGACCTCGCCGGCAAGCAGCGCGCGGGTCGCCGAGCGCGCCTCGTCGAAGGTCAGCGCGCGGCTGCCGCGCGGCCCGGTGCCGACGGCCTTGATCACGGCCCGGAAGCCGATGTAGTCGCTGCGCCCGCGGCGCTCGGGCAGCTGGGTCTGATGTGGGGGATTCATGCTCCCTCCCAGCGGTAGCCGACGCTGCGCACGGTCTTGATCCGAGCGGCGTGCTCGCTGCCGAGCTTCGCGCGCACGCGGCGCACATGCACGTCGACCGTGCGCGCGCCGCCGTAGTAGTCATAGCCCCAGACCCGGCTGAGCAGCGCCTCGCGCGAGAACACGCGACGGGGGTGGGTGACGAGGAACTTCAGCAGCTCGTATTCCATGTATGTGAAGTCCACGGGCCGCCTGCCGATCGCCACTTGGTAGGTCGCGAGGTTCATCTCCAGGCTGCCGACACGCACGATGTCGTCGTGGTCGATGCCGTTGACGGCGCGTCGCGCGCGGGCGATCCGCGCCTGCAGCTCCTCGGCGGAGAACGGCTCGATGAGCAGCTCGTGGCCCTCGGAGACACCGATGCCGGCACCCAGCACGTCGGCCGGCAGGGTGACGATGACGGGCACCTCGGCGAGCTCGTCGTCGGCCGCCAGCCGCGCGCACAGCTCCGCGCAGGAGGGCTGCTCGAGGCCGTTGGCGTGCACGAGCGCCAGCGCCGGCGCACGCGCCTCGCCTGCGGGCGGGCGCAATGTCCCGTTGGCCGCGACGCGGTGCGGGCTGGAGCCGAGCTCGGCGAGCAGCCGCGAAATGACCTCCGACCCGCTGTCGCCGTAGATCCAGGCGTCGCTCACAGCAGCCTCAGGTAGCGAGAGCGGTCGAACTCGGTCACGGTGCGCCGCTCGTCGTCGAGCTCGCGGCGCTTGTTGGCGACGAAGACGTCGCAGAGGCGGTCGCCGAGCGTCTCGCGCGCGAGCTCGGAGGCGTCGAACAGGTCGGTCGCCTCGCGCAGGTCCAGCGGCAGGCGCGCGGCGCCGGCGGGGTGGTCGTCGATCGACTCGGCCTGCAGCTCGTAGCCGCGCTCGATCCCGCGCAGGCCGGCGGCGAGCACGAGCGCGAGCACCATGTACGGGTTGCAGGCCGGATCAGGCGAGCGCAACTCGAAGCGCGTGCCGCTCGCGCGGCCTGGGCGGCGCGAGGGGACGCGGACGAGCGCGTTGGCGCCGCGCCGCGTCCAGCTGATGAACTCCGGCGCCTCGAAGCCGGTCGCCAGGCGCCGGTAGGAGTTGATCCACTGGTTCGTGAGCGCCGTGAGCTCGCCGGCATGGGCGAGCACGCCGGCGAGGAACGCGCGGCCGGTCGGCGACAACGGCTCGTCGATATCGCCGTGGTGAAAGGCGTTGCGCTCGCCCTGGAAGAGCGAGATGTGCATGTGCATCCCGCTGCCGGGGTGGTCGGCCAGCGGCTTGGGCATGAAGGTCGCGTAGGCGCCGAGCTCGTGCGCGGCCTCCTTGACGGCGATGCGAAACGTCGTCACCGCATCGGCCATCGAGAGCGCGTCGGTATGAGCGAGCTGGATCTCGTGCTGGGACGGCGCGACCTCGTGGTGGGAGGCCTTGACCGGGATCCCCATCTGCTCGAGGTAGTCGATCGTGCGGCGCCGGAAATCCGAGCCGACGTCCAGCGGCGTGAGGTCGAAGTACGCGCCGTCGTCGAGCGTGACCGGCGCGGCGCCGTTGGATCCCAGCGGGCTGAAGATGAAGAACTCGACCTCGCAGCCGACCTGCATCGTGTAGCCGAGCGCGGCGGCATGCTCGAGCACGCGCCGCAGCAACGCGCGCGCGTCGCCTCCGAACGGCGCGTCGTCGGGCTGGCGCACGTCGCAGAACATCCGCGCCACGATCGCGTCGGGCCGCCACGGCAACAGCTGGAACGTGCGCGGGTCCGGGTAGGCGATGACGTCGTGCTCGCGCTGGCGCGAGGCGCCTTCCATCGCGGAGCCATCCATCCCGACGCCCTCCTCCAGCGCGGACTCCAGCTCGGAGACGGGGATCGAGATGCTCTTGAGCAGGCCGAGCACGTCGACGAACCACAGGCGGATGAACCTGACGCCCCGTTCCTCGACCGTGCGCAGCACGAAATCTTCCCTGGCGGTCACCGTGCCCTGGACCGTAGGGCCAGCCCCCAGGCCTGTCTTTATCCCTCAGTCCAACGTCGTTCGCCAATCGGGCGGGCCGTTCACGCGCCGTTCATCAGGCCGAAACACACCCGACTCCGGGGTGCCGGTATTAGCATCCGACCCATGGCCCCACACGTCCTGCACGCCGCAGACGCCTTCTGGCGCCCGTCCAACCAGATGGGCGTACTGAACTGCGATCTCGCCAAGCAGCTGGAGGCCGCGACGCTCGCGGCGCGCTTCTGGCGCCTGACTCCAGGGCAGGCGTCGACGCTGCACCGCCACACGACGCAGACCGAGCTCTACGTCGTGCTCGAGGGCACCGGCCGGATGCGGATCGACGACGACCCGCCGCTCACGCTCGCGCCGCTCTCAACGGTGCTCGTCGAGCCCGACACCGTGCGTCAGGTCTTCAACGACACCGAGGCGGATGCGCTGTGGCTCGTCGTCGGAACGCCGCCCGAGCTGGCAAACACGCTGCAGATGTCAGCTGAGCAGCTCGCGCACGCCTACCCCAGGGGGCCACGCGCGCTGCCGCCGGAACTCGCCGGCTGAACACGGCAAGTCCGGCGATACGCGAGTAACGGCTAGACGACGCTGTCGCCGAAGCCGATCGAGATCACCATGACGACGACGGCGACCGCGACGATCGCGAGCAAGATAAAGCCGATGTTCGAGACTTCCATGACTGACCCCCTGGTTGGTTGCTGCATTCGAGCAGTCGCTGCGAGCGCCAACGCGCCACAGATCAGAAGCTGGCGCGTCCGCGCTCTGATGGCTCAGCGCTCGTTCACAGAGCGTTCATCGAAGCGACGTGCCAGGGAAACCGCTCGCGCGCAGACTGCAGCCAGTGCAGACCATCCCGACCCAGTGTCCGTACTGCGGCGTCGGCTGCGGCCTGCTCGCCGACGTCGACCACGGCCGCCTGACGGCGGTCCGGGGCGACTTCTCGCACCCGACCAACCGCGGCCGCACCTGCCGCAAGCCGCTCGGCCTGCCGTTCGCCGTCCACGCGCCCGATCGCGCGACGGTGCCGCTGTACCGCGCAGACCGCGATGCCCGCTTGGAGCCCACCGACTGGGAGGACGTGCTCGGCAGGCTGGCCGGCAAGCTGCAGTCGATCATCACAGAGCATGGTCCTGACGCGGTCGCGTTCTACATCTCCGGCCAGCTGCTGACCGAGGACTACTACGCGATCAACAAGCTCGCCAAGGGCTTTCTCGGGACGAACAACGTCGACTCCAACTCGCGCCTGTGCATGTCCTCGGCGGTCGCCGGCTACAGCGGCGCGTTCGGCTTTGACGGACCGCCGCCGGCCTACGCCGACATCGGCCTGGCCGACTGCTTCCTGTTGCTCGGGACGAACACCGCGGCCTGTCATCCGATCCTCTGGGGCCGCATCCGCGACCGCCAGGCGGAGGGCGCGTTCGTCATCTGCGCCGACCCGCGCCGGACGCAGACCGCCAGGGGCGCGGACCTGCACCTGCCGGTGCGGCCGGGCACCGACCTGGCGCTGCTGAGCGCGCTGCTGCACGTCGTCGATCGCGACGGGCTCGTGGACGAGACGTTCGTGGAGCGCCACACGACCGGCTGGGAGGAGGCTCGCGCGGTCGCCCGGGAGTGGTCACCCGCGCGCGCCGCCGAGGTCTGCCACGTCGACGCCGAGCTCATCGAGCAGGCCGCGCACCGCTTCGCGAGCGCCGGTGGGGCGATGGCGCTGTGGTCGATGGGCGCCAACCAGTCGACGGTCGGCACGCTGAAGAACCGCGGCCTGATCAACCTCTGCCTGGCCAGCGGCCAGATCGGCCGCCCCGGCAGTGGCCCGCTGTCGCTCACCGGCCAGCCCAACGCGATGGGCGGGCGCGAGACCGGCGGCCTGTCGCAGCTGCTGCCCGGCTATCGCAAGGTGACCGAGGCGGCCGACCGGATCGCGATGGAAGAGCATTGGGATGTGGCGGCCGGGAGCATCTCGCCGAACCCCGGGCTGCCGGCGGTCGAGCTCTTCGACGCGCTGGAGAGCGGCAAGGTCAAGGCGGTGTGGATCATGGCCACCAACCCGCTCGTCTCGCTGCCCGACAGCCAGCGCGTGCGCGCGGCGCTCGAGCGCACCGAGCTCGTCGTCGTCCAGGACCCGCATCATCCGACCGAGACGTCCTCGCTCGCCCACGCCGTCCTGCCGGCCGCCGCCTGGCCGGAGAAGGAGGGTGCGATGACAAGCTCCGAACGGCGCATCGGCCTCGTGCGGCGGGCGGTGGCGCCGCCGGGCGAGGCCCGGCCGGACTGGGAGATCGTTGCCGGCCTGGCCCGCCACATGGGCCACGGCGAGGCGTTCGCGTGGCGCACCAGCGCCGAGGTGTTCGACGAGTTCGCCGCCTGCACGGCGGGCCGGCCGTGCGACATGACCGGCGTCTCGCACGAGCGCCTGCGCCGCGAGGGCGGCGTGCCGTGGCCGGCCCCCGCCCAGCCCGTCGGCGAGCACGAGGGCACCGTGCGCCTGTACTCCAACCGCCGCTTCCCGACCCCCGACGGCCGCGCCCGCTTCGCGCCGACGCCGCACGCCGCGCCGGCGGAGACCCCGGATCCCGAGTTCCCACTGCTGCTGACGACCGGCCGCGTCGCGGACCAGTGGCACACGATGACGCGCACCGGCCACTCGCCGGTGCTGAGCGCCTCGGCCGGCGAGGCGACGCTCGCCTGCCACCCGCTCGACGCCGACGCCGCTGGCCTGAGCGACGGCGATCGGGTGCGCGTCGTCTCACGCCGCGGGGAGCTGCGCGTGCCGGTCACGCTCGACGAGGGGATGCCGCGCGGTGTGGCGTTCGTCCCGTTTCACTGGGGCGCGATGCACGCCGCCGCCGGCGCAGGCGCGCTCAACGCGCTCACGCTGGGCGCGGTCGACCCGACCTCCAAGCCGCCCGAGCTGAAGGCCGTCGCGGGGCGCCGGGAGCCGGTCGGGCGGCGTGACGAGCCGGTCAGGCGGCGCGCGCCGGCCACGCCGAAGCGGCTCGTCGTGGTCGGCACCGGGATGGCCGGGCTGGCCGTTGTCGAGGAGGCGCTGCGCCGTCGCCCGGCCGAGGACTGGAAGATCGTCATGCTCGGCGAGGAACCCGGGCCGACCTACAACCGCGTGCTGCTGTCCAAGCTGCTGGCGCGCACGTGCGGACCCGGCGAGCTCGAGCTGCG
>JBBSQG010000228.1:0-5558 GCA_038258125.1 Solirubrobacterales bacterium | reverse complement strand
GCGTCGACTACGAGCTGACGCCGCGATCGCACGACCTGCTTGCGGTCCTCGGCGCGCTGGCCCGCTGGGGCCTGGACTGGGCCTGGACCGCGCCGCGCGACGGTGAGGCGATCGACATCGGCGCGATCCTGCGGGTCGCGCCCGGGTTGATCCACGCCCCCGCCGGCGTCTCAGGGACCGCGGAGCTCTCGGTCGCGCGTCCCGACGGCACCACCTGCCACTACGCGATCACCGTGAAGCGTGGTGCGGCGACGATCGCCGAAGCGCCCGCGCCCGACGCCGACGTCCGCATCTCCGGCAGCGAGGCTGATTGGATCGACGCGCTGTGTCCCGACGCCGATCGCAGCCATGTCGCCATCAGTGGCGACGAGCGCCTGGCGCGCATCGTGCTCGACGGAATCGGCACGCCCGCCTCGCGCACCTCTCGCGCCGCGTAGCCTTCCCACAGAATCCTCACACCAAACGCGACGATCGTCGTCTTGGCCGGTTACGCTCATGGACGCGCCCATCCGTGCCGATGTGGTGCCGTGACCCCGTCGAAAGGATCCTCCTCGTGAATCGCCGCCTCGCGCCCTCGCTCCTCGTCGCCTTCATGCTGCTCGCCGTACCGGCCAGCGCCCCGGCGAAGATCAAGGTCGCCGTCGGCATCGGCGACCAGAGCCCGAGGATGTTCACCGATGCCAACTGGAAGGCGCTCAAGCTCACGAAGGCGCGCTACTTCGTCGAATGGAACACCATCGACCAGCCCGCCGAGATCGCCAAGGCCGACGCCTACGTCATGGCCGCACGGGCGGCCAAGGTCAAGGTCCTGATGCACATCTCCGTCGATGACATCAACTCCACGCCCCGCACGAAGCTGCCGAGCGTCAAGCAGTACAAGTCCAAGGTCGGCGCGCTGGTCAGGCGCTACAAGGCGGTCGGCGTGAAGGACTGGGGCACTTGGAACGAGGCCAACCACAAGTCCCAGCCGACGAACAGAAACCCCAAGCGCGCCGCGCAGTTCTACAAGACGATGCGCAGCATCTGCAAGGGCTGCAAGATCGTCGCGCTCGACGTCCTCGACCAGTCCGGTGTCGAGACGTACATCTCGCGCTGGTTCAGGTACGCGGGCTCGGCGGGCAAGAAGTCGATCGTCATCGGCATCCACAACTACTCCGAGGTCAACCGCAAGCTCAAGGAGAAGCGCTCCAAGAAGAGCCTCAAGAAGTACCCGGGCACATTGCGGATCGTCAAGGCTGCGCTGAAGAAGAACAAGCGCGCGAAGTTCTGGTACACCGAGACCGGCGGCGTGAAGAAGTTCGGGAGCTTCGGCTGCAGCGACTCGCGCCAGAAGAGCACGACGAGCTACATGTTCTCCCTCGCCAAGAAGTACGACCGCTACATCGAGCGCCTGTACAGCTACAACTGGTACGGCATCGATTGTCAAGGCTTCGACTCGGGCCTCGTCGACCAAGACGGCTCGGCGCGTCCCGCCTACAGCAGGTTCAAGAGCAAGCTCAAGACGGCCAGCCGCTAGTGGACCCGTCCGGAAGCTCTGCCCGCAACCACTAGCCGTCGGCCGCTGGCCCCGGGCCGCGCGTAGGATTCCCCGCGCGCGCCCGGGTAGCCGAATGGCATAGGCGAGCGGTCTTAAAAACCGCTGCTCGCAAGAGCGTGCGGGTTCGAATCCCGCCCCGGGCACTCCTCACCGAGTCCTCACGAAACGCAACTCGGCGACCGGTAGCCTGCAACGAACCTCGGAACTTCGCTCGATCTGCGGAGTTCTGAACGAGCAAGGGGCACGACGCCCTCGTCACCACGTGGAAGCCACAGCTCTCAACCACACCGTCCCGATCGGGATACGGGGTCCCAGCCCGCTGCTGCGCCTGCAGTCAGACGAGCGCCTCATCGCGCTCGTACGGCGCGGCAACAACGCCGCCTTCGAAACGCTCGTCGCGCGCTACCAGTCGCGGTTGCTCGCCTTCTGCCGCCACATGCTCGGCTCGCGCGAGGACGCCGAGGACGTCCTGCAGGAGGTCTTCGCGGCCTCCTTCAACGCGATCGTCGCCGATGACCGGCCGATCCACGTGCGCCCGTGGCTGTACCGCATCGCGCGCAACCGCTCACTGAACCACCTGCGCCGCGTACAGCCGATCGGCGTGGACTCGATGGACGTCCACATGTCCGACGCCGGCCAGTCGACGGCCGACAAGGTCCACAAGCGCGAGGACTTCCGCCTGCTCGTCGCCGACGTGCAGGACCTGCCCGAGACACAGAAGACCGCGCTGCTGCTGCGCGAGATCGACGCGCTCTCCTACGAGCAGATCGCCGAGGCGATGGAGACGACGATCCCCTCGGTCAAGTCGCTTCTCGTACGGGCGCGCGTGTCGCTCGCCGAGGCCGCCGAGGCGCGCACGCTGACCTGCGAGCAGGTCCGCGAGGAGCTCGGCGAGGTGGCCGAGGGCCTGTGCCGCTCGACAGCGCCGGCGCGCCGCCACGTGCGCGGCTGCTATCGCTGCCAGGGCTTCAAGGCGCAGCTGCGCAGCACGAACAAGGCGCTCGCGTCGGTGCTGCCGGTGGCGCCGCTGCTGTTCTTCAAGAAGGCGCTGCTCGCGCAGTTCGGGATGACCGCCTCGGCCGGTGCCGGCGGCGCCGCGGGCGCGGCGGCCGCGACCGTCGCAGCGACGGGTGGCACGTCGGCGATGTCGGCCGGCATCAGCACGATCGCGACGAAGACGGCGGCCACGCTTGCCGCCGCGGCGATCGTCACCGCGGGCGTCGCCGAGGTCAAGCACGTCCAGACGAAGGTCGAGATCCCCCCGGTCGCGACGGCAGCGGCGAAGCCCGCGCCGCACCCGGCGAGGGTGGCTCCGCGGGTCGTCGCCTCCGTGCAGCAGCCGAGCCGGCCGCCGGCCAAGCAGCACGTGGTCGCCGCGGCCGCCGCGCCCGTGACCAAGCCCGCCGCCCCATCCGTGGAGCCCGCACCGAAGGTCGTCGCCGAGCCGGTCGTCGTGGCCAGCGGCCCCGCGGTAGGGGTGACCGACAACGCGCCCCCCACGCCGGAGCCGACCCCCGCGCAGGACCCCGGGCCGCCGACGCAAACCGGCGGCGCCGCGGCTCCGATCGAGCCCGGGACACCACCAGTCGTCTTTGTCCCGACCCCCACGACACCGCCGAAGGCGGTCGTGGCGGCACCACCGGCGGCGATCGAGCCCGATCCGGACACCACCGCGGCCGCCGCGGGCACCGGCGGCACAAAGCTGAGGCTGAAGCTGAAGCTCAAGCAGCTGAAGCGCCAGCGCACGCCGTAGCTTGCGTCGCGCTGGACAGACGACGCGTCAGGCGATCCGATCGCCGGGCTGCGAGCCCGCGTCGGGCTCGAGCAGCAGGACCGGGTGATCGTCGGCGACGGCGCCCAGCACCAGCACCTCCGAGCGCACCGGCCCGATCTGGCGCGGCGGGAAGTTGACGACCGCGACGACGAGCCGGCCTTCGAGCTGCTCGCAGGCGTAATTGGTGATCTGCGCCGAGGAGCGCTTCTCGCCGATCTCAGGGCCGAAGTCGATGCGCAGCTTCCAGGCCGGCTTGCGCGCCTGGGGGAACTCCTCCACCGCCACGATCCGGCCGACGCGCATGTCGACCCTCGCGAAGTCCTCCCAGTCGATCAAGAGGTGCCGCCCTCGCGGTCCTCGCCGAAGCGAAACGAGCGCAGCGGCGTCTTGAGCGCGCCGTGGTTGCCGATCTCCGCGACGTTCGGCGTGCCCGCCGCCGCAGTGGACTCAACCTCCAGCACGACGCCGTGGCGTCGGCCGTCGGGCTCCTCGGCCACGAGCAGGTAGTGGCGCTCGTAGAGGCGCCGCTCCCCGCGGCGCGCGCGGAACGTCAGCGCATAGCCGATCGCGTTGTTGACGCGGGCGCGGCCCTCGCCGACGAGCTCGAAGCCACGGTAGCGCCGCGCCAGCGCGCGTCGGTAGCCTTCGGCATAGACCGGCAGCATCCCGCCTGCTGCGCCGCGGTAGGGTGGCAGCGTCAGCTCACGGACGGTGTAGGAGTCCAGGAACAGCCCGTTGCGCTCGTGGCGCAGCGCGGCGAGCGCGCCCGGCTGCTCGATGCGCTCCCACTGCGGCCCGTAGATGAAGTTGAACGTGACCGGCGTCCGGATGACCACGGCGTTCTCGTCCGCGCGCGTGCTGAGCGCGATCATGGCGGCGGCGACGAGCAGGGCGACGGCGAGAACCGCCGCCGCGATCCGGACCGCCAGCGAGCGCGGGGCGAGCAGTTGCAGCAGCGTCGGACCGTACTCGGCCTTGATCACGGGCACCCGAGCATTCTGACGATTGGACGGCTGATCGGCCCCGCGCAGCAACCCGCTTCAGGTCACAGGCCGTCGCGCCGATACGAGCGGCAGTGAGACAGCAATGGCTACCACGACTACTACATACATCAGCAAGCCGATTCATTACGACCGCGTTCGCCGTCGCCTGTGGATCTTCGGTCAGCGCTGCCATCACGGGGCGACGGGCACGATCCTGACGTTCTGGGGCGCAATCGGAATCGCCCTGATGGCGCACGACTGGAAGGACCGATCGGTCTGGTTCGCACGCGGCTGGCAGCCCGAGGACTGACGCTCGGCTCCTGCTCCCAGCGTGGCCGCGCTCGGACTCGGCCTCGCGCATGCGCTTCCCGTTGCTGGTCACTCCCCGATCGAGAACATCGTCTCCAGGTCGTGGCGCGAGAACGCCTCGAAGGCGACCATCGTGTGCGTCCGCGCGACCCCATGCATCGAGGAGATCTGGCTCGTGACGACGGCGGCGAGATCCTCGTGTCGCTTGACGTGGACGATGCAGACGAAGTCCCATTCGCCGGTGACCGAGTAGGCCTCCCGGACGCCGTCGACCTCCGCCAGTGACCCGCCGAGCGTCGACATCACGTCACGCTCGGCCTCGACGAGCACGATTGCGTGCGTCATCCGTCGCCCCCTTGTTCGTTGTCGTTGCGCCGCGCCGCGAGCTCCCGGGCGAGCTCGAAGCCGACGGACACTCCGACGAGCATCCCCAGCCGCGTCTCTTCCTCGACGAGCGCCTGGATCGCGGCGACGCGCGCCGCAGGATCCTCGGTGCCGGCTACGCTCGCCAGCTGGGCGTCGTGGGCCTCGTCGAACCAGCCGCCCTGTTGCAGGGCGTTGCCGAGCACGGACTGAAGCCCCGGAGCGGCGTGGGTCACGATCTCCTGCGCATGGCCGAGGCGATCGGGATCCGACAGCGCGGCGACCGCGGCGTCGACCTCCTCCGCGCTATAGCGCGTCGACGTCAACGCGCCCGCCGCACCGACGCGTAGGCGAGCCCCGCGACCGCGCCAAACGCGGCGCCGAACAGCCCCGCCAGCGCACTGCCCTGTGAGAGCAGTGGCACGAGCAGCAGCACGGCGGCGATGACGAGCACGCCCAGCAGGTCGGCGTCGTCGTCGCCGCTGTCCTGGCGGCGCTGCAGGAGGACCGGCACGAGCCAGGCGCACAGCAGCCCGAGCCCGGCGCCGTGCGTTCCGAAGACACGCGACTCGGGATTGACCGCGGAGGCGGC
>JBBSQG010000227.1:0-5570 GCA_038258125.1 Solirubrobacterales bacterium | reverse complement strand
TGGACGATGTGGACGACCGCGCGCCACTGCCCCGACGTCTCCAGGACGTTGGCCTTGTCGACGCTGGCGACCTTCTTGCGCCGGCCGCGGGCGGCGGCGAAGGCGACGCGCGCGATGCGGTCGACCTCGTCGACGGAGTACTCGCACAGGTCGCTGGCGCTGCGGGCGGTGCGCGTCTTCTCGCCGAAGTAGATGCCGCCGGTCAGCTCGCGCACGACGAGCAGGTCGGTGCCCTCGATCCGCTCGCGCTTGAGCGGGCTGGCGTCGTAGAGCGCGGGCACGGGTCGAACCGGCCGCAGGTTGGCGAACAGGCCCAGGCCCTTGCGCAGGCCGAGCAGGCCCTGCTCGGGCCGCGGCGCGTCGGGGTCGGTCGTGTCCCACTTCGGGCCCCCGACGGCCGCGAGCAGGACGGCGTCGGCGTGCTTGCAGGCGGCGAGCGTCTCGTCGGTGAGCGCGATCCCGTGGGCGTCGATCGCCGCGCCCCCGAAGACGTGCTCGTCGAAGGAGAAGTCCTCGCTGATGGTGCGCAGGAGCTCGAGCGCCGGGGCCATGATCTCGGGCCCGATGCCGTCGCCGGGCAGGGTGACGATGCTTGGCATGGCGGGGCAGGCTATTGCAGCGCCGTCAGAGGAACAGCGCGCTGACCGGCGCCGACCACCCGGTCACGATGTCGCCGAGGTCGAGCGTCTCGTCGGCGGTGAGAACGCGGATGTCGTCGCGGGCGCGGTAGACGGTGGCCGTGCGCAGCGGGGGGTCGAGGACGACGACGGCGCGCGTGCCCGAAGCAAGCCAGTGCAGCGCGTTGCCCTCGACCTTCGATCGGCGGTCGTTGGGCGATACGACCTCGATCGCCAAGTCCGGCGGTCCCGGCCAGTATCCCCGCGGGATCCCGGTCTCCGGCACACCGGCCCGGGCGACGAATGCGACATCGGGTGCGCGGACGGTGTCCGGATCGGACGCGATGTGAAAGCCCACCTCGCTGGCGAATACCACGCCGTCAGCCTCGTCGACGTGTCGCATCAACAGCCGCGCGATCTTCGCGGCGACAAACCCATGCTCGGCGCCGGGCGGCTCCATCTCATACAGGATCCCGTCGACCAGCTCCTGCTGGTACGGCTCGTGCGAGTACTGACACAGTTCCTGCGCTGTCATGTGACGAAGCGGCGCCGTCGAAGTCACGAATCGACTGTAGCGCGCTGGCTGGCGGCCGTCGACGGAGTGAACGCGATCCCCCCGCAGGGGGCTGCCCGCCGTCAGCGTGCGCGATGAGGATCGCATCAGCGGTCCATCCGAGTCCGCGCACCGACCTCACGAAGGAGCCTCTCATGCAGAACTCACGCACGTCGGCCCGCCGCCTGGCAGGCCTCGTCGCAGCGCTGATCCTGATCGTCTTCGGCGTCGCCGCCGTCGTGCAGGGCCTCGAAGGGCGCTCGACCGTCCGCGACGCGCTCGCGCTCGAGAAGGTCACCGGTGAAGCCGGCATGACGCCGGCGGGCATCGCGGCCAAGGCCAAGGCGGCCGGCCTGCAGGGCGTCGACCTACCGACCTGCTCGGTGCAGGGCAAGGCCATCACGGGTGGCGCCAACGCCCGCTGCTTCGCGCAGTACATGCGGATCGACGCGCTCGTCGCGACCGGCGGCAAGACGTACGCGCAGATGCCGCGCTACGCCTCCAAGGACGGCAAGGGGACCAACGACCTGACCCTCGCGGTGACGTTCCCCAACGGCGTCGGCATGCCGAACCCCGCGCGTAACGTCTGGATCACCGAGACTGCGCTGACGACGGCCCTGAACACGAGCTACATGGCCGAGCAGATCTCGCTGTTCGGGATCGCCGTCGGCGGCGCGTTCCTGCTCGTCGGCCTGATCCTCGGCGGGTCCGCGCTGGGCGGTGTGCGGGTGCCGAGCCGGGTGCCCGCCAGGCGCCGGCAGGAGCAGCGGGTCACACAGCCGGCGTGAGGTCGGTCGGGCTCAGGGCGCCCGGCGCGCGACCATGTTCAGCCGAACGTAGTCGAGCGTCGGGCGCTCCCCGAGGCGAGCCATCACGGCTTCGAGGTAGCGCTCGCGCTCGTCCGGCGCGAGGCGCTGCAGGTGGGGCCCCAAGCAGACCGTCTGAAGAAACGCGCGTGGCTCGTCGGGTTCGACGGGCCACGCCTGCGTCCAGCAGCGCACGTCGACGAAGCCGGCGGCGCGCAGACGCGCCTCGGTCTGCTCGGGCCCGGCGAAGTTCCATGGTCCGGCCCAGTCCGCGAAGCGGTCGGCCAGGCCGGCGTCGCCGGCGGCCCGCAACGCCTGCGCCTGGACCGCGGCGACGTTGCCCTCTCCCCCGCACTGCACACTCAGGCGCCCACCGAGGCGCAGAGCCGCCGCCAGGCGAGCAAACAGCGCGTCGTGGTCGGCGACCCAGTGGAAGGTGGCGTTGGAGAAGACGGCGTCGACCGGTTCGTCGGCGTCGTCGAGTCTGAACTCGACGAGGTCCGCCCGGCGCACGTCCGCGGACTCCCCGGCGAGCTCCTCGCGGGCGCGGGCGACCATGTCCGGTGAGGCGTCGACGGCGATCACGCGGCCGCCCGGCAGCCGCTCCAGCAGCAAGCGCGTGACGCGGCCCGAGCCGCAGCCGGCGTCGAGCACGGTCTCGTCGCCGCGCAACTCGAGGCGGTCGAGCACCGCCGCCGCCCATACGACCTGCGGGCCCGACACGCGGTGGTACGTCTTCGCGTCCCAGTCGCGGGTCTGGCCGGTCATGTCAGCTTGGTGGTATCCGGCCCGCCCACCCAGCCACCGCGCTCGCGCTCGCGCTCATAGGCGCAGATCGCATCGTCCTGCGCCAGCGTCAGCGCGATGTCGTCGAGGCCGTTGAAGAGGCGGTGCTTCGTCTCGGGATCGATCTCGAACCGCGCGATGCTCTCGTCGCCGTAGCGAACCTCCTGGGCTTCGAGGTCGATCTCCGCCGCGCCGGCCGCCATGATCGCGCGCACCTCGTCCTCGGCGAGCGTGACCGGCAGCAGCCCGATCTTCGTGCAGTTGGAGGCGAAGATGTCGGCGAACGACGGTGCGATGACCGCCGTGAAGCCGTAGTCCTGCAGTCCCCACGGCGCGTGCTCGCGGCTGGACCCGCAGCCGAAGTTGCGCCCGGTGACGAGGATCGGGTTGCGCGGCAGCTCCCAGCCGGGCTGCTTGGCCCAGTCGTGGAACAGGAACTCGCCGAAGCCGGTGCGCTCGACGCGCTTGAGGAACTGCTTGGGCATGATCTGGTCGGTGTCGACGTCGTTGCGGTTCAGCACGCTGACGTGACCGGTGATCGTCTTGATGGCTTCCATGACGCGCTCCTAGCTCCAGTCTCGGATGTCGACGAAACGGCCCTCGATCGCGGCCGCGGCCGCCATCTGCGGCGAGACGAGATGCGTCCGTCCGCCGCGGCCCTGACGGCCCTCGAAGTTGCGGTTGGATGTCGATGCGCAGCGCTCGCCCGGTTCGAGCGTGTCCGGGTTCATCCCGAGGCACATCGAGCAGCCCGCGCCGCGCCAATCGAAGCCGGCCGCGCGGAAGATCTCGTCGAGGCCCTCGCGCTCGGCCTGCGCCTTGACCTGCGCCGAGCCCGGCACGACCATCGCGCTCACGGTGGAGGCGACCGTACGCCCCTTGACGACCTCGGCGGCCACCCGCAGGTCGCCGATCCGGCTGTTCGTGCAGGAGCCGATGAACACGCGGTCCAGCGCGATCTCCTGGATCGGCGTCCCCGCCTGCAGGCCCATGTAGACGAGTGCGCGCTCATGGCCCTCGGTCGAGGGATCCGGCACGGACTCGGCGACGCCGGCGACCATGTCGGGCGCCGTGCCCCAGGTGACCTGCGGGCTGATCGCGCTCGCATCGACGGTGATCTCGCGGTCGAACGTCGCGCCCTCGTCGGTCTTCAAGGCGCGCCATTCAGCGGGGATCTCGATCCCCGCGTGCTCGGCGACCCAGTGAAACGTCGTCTCGTCGGGGGCGATCATGCCGGCCCGGCCGCCGCCCTCGATCGTCATGTTGCAGACCGTCATCCGGCCCTCCATCGAGAGCGCCTCGATCGCCGGACCGGCGAACTCGACGACGTGGCCGGCGGCACCGTCGGTGCCGATCTGGCCGATCGTCGCAAGGATCAGGTCCTTGGCGGTGACGCCGAAGCCCAGCGAGCCGGTGTAGGTGATCCGCATCGAGCGCGGCTTACTGGCGACGAGGCACTGCGTCGCCAGCACGTGCTCGACCTCGCTCGTGCCGATGCCGAACGCAAGCGCGCCGAACGCCCCGTGCGTGGCGGTATGGCTGTCGCCACAGACGATCGTCATGCCGGGCTGGGTGACGCCGAGCTCGGGCCCGATGACGTGGACGATGCCCTGATGCGCGGAGCCCATCGAGTAGACGGGGACCCCGAACTCCTCGCAGTTGGCCTCGAGCGTCTGGACCTGCACGCGGCTGAGCCGGTCCTTGATCAGCGCGACGGTCGGCGTGCCATCGGTCGGCACGTTGTGGTCCGCGGTGGCGAGCGTGCGGTCTGGCCGGCGCACGGTGCGCCCGGCGAGCCGCAGCCCGTCGAAGGCCTGCGGGCTGGTTACCTCGTGGACGAGGTGCAGGTCGATCCACAGCAGACCCGCCGCGACCTCGTGGGCGGACCAGATCCTGTGAAACAGCGTGGTGGGCTTCGGCTCGGTCATTCGGTATCAGCTCCTGCGTAGGCCGGCGGAGACGACGGCGAGCAGGATCGCCGCCGCCTCGCCGGGGTTCTCGAAGTGGTGGGGCAGGTCGGCGTCGAAGGTCACGCAGTCGCCCTCGGCGAGTTCGTGGCGCCCGCCGTCGATCAGCAGCACGACGCGGCCGGCCAGGACGAGCGCGGTCTCGCGGCTGCCGGGCTCGTGCATCGGCGGGTCGCCGGGGCCGCCGGTGCTCGCCCCCGCCGTCAGGACGTGGCGCGAGAGCTCGGCGCGCTGGCCGGGCAGCGGCGGGGTGAGGATCTCGGCGCTGTGGCCGTCGGCGGCGTCGCTGTTGCCCGGCCGCCGCTCGCCGGCCCGGACGATCGCCACCTGGCCGCCCTCGTCGAGGCGCAGCAGTTGCGACAGGCGCAGGTCCAGGCCCTTGGCGATCCGCTCGGCGACGGCCAGCGTCGGGCTCGTCTCGCCGCGCTCGACCTGGCTCAGCATCGGCGCGCTGACGCCGCTGCGCTGGGAGAGGTCGCGCAGGCTGAGCTCCATCGCGTCGCGCAGCGCGTGGATGCGGCGGCCGATCGGGTTGGGATGTTGGATCGCGGTGGCCATACAGTTGTACGTTATCACGTACAGCTGTAGCCGGGCGGCGAATGTTCGGTGGGTGGCCCCGACTCGCGCCGGGGGTACTCTGAATGCTCGTGGCCGACGCTCCCTTCCTGCGCCCCGACGTGCTCGTGCTCGCCAGCGGCGGCACCCTCGGCGAGGCGTGGATGAGCGGCGTGCTGGCCGGCATCGAGGATGCCACCAGGCTCGATTTCCGCGCCACCGAGGCGCTTGTCGGCACGTCGGCGGGAGCTCTCGTGGCGGCGGCGCTCGTCGCCGGCGCGCGCCC
>JBBSQG010000226.1:0-5595 GCA_038258125.1 Solirubrobacterales bacterium | reverse complement strand
TAGCGATGTCTAGCCCCCGGCTAGACATCGCTAGACACGGCGGAGACGAGGGTGGGAACGGCGTCTACTCCGCTCCGCTCCGCGCCGCGCCGCGCCGGGCAAGACAGCCCGCGGCAGCAGTGCTGCCCTCCACGCAATCCAGCACGATGCGGACGACCTCGCCCGAGTGCCCCTATTGGGGACGAACGCGAGAGTTCGGGTTGAGTTGGTGCCATGACCGCCTACGCGCCCGTCGGGAGGCCGGCGAGAGCGGCGCGTGTCGCGGGTATGGACGGTTCAACGTCGACGACACGAGGAGGCGCCGCGAGGCGAAGGTCACGCAGACGCAGGACAGACGGCGACGCCCCCGAGCGAGGCGCACGACCAGCTCTCGCCGCACGACCTGCCGCTCGGGCACCCCCCGGACGCGAGCAGGCCGAGCGACTCGCCGGTGGTGAGGACGGCATAGACGAAGGGCAACGTCTAGTGGCCCGACGACACCGGAGGCACCGCGACACAACACAGCAGAGACACCAGCCTGCCGCGGGCGTGGCACGCTGGCAGACTGCCGGTCATGGACGACCCGCGCACCCAGTTGTTGCTGCCGGACGGGCTGTCGGCGTCGTCGGCCGCCGACACGCTCGCGGGCCATGTGGCCGTCGTCACCCACCGCGCGCATCGCGCCGACCGCACGTTCTGGGACACCTTCGACGGCCGGCTGCACGGCGCCGGCCTGGTGCTCGTCGACAGCGGCAGCCGCTTCGCGCTGAGCGACGCCTCCTCCTACGCCGAGCGGGCCGCGGCCGACCACGCCCGCGGCGTGCGCTGCATCCTGCTCGCCGACCTGCCCGCGGGCGCGCTGCGCGAGCGGCTGGCCCCGATCGTCGAGATGCGCGCGCTGACGCCGGTCGTGCGCGTGCGCAGCCGCCTGCTGCCGATCAACGTGCTCGACGACGAGGGCAAGATCGTCGTGCGCCTGCAGGTCGAGGAACCGACGGCGCTCCCCGGCGGCGAGCAGAAGATCGCCCTGCACGCGCGCCTGAACGTCGTCGGCGTGCGCGGCTACGGCGGCGCTTTCGAGCAGGTCCTAGGCCTGCTCACCGGCGAGCTCGGCCTCGCCGCGGCGGCGCGCCCGATCCATCACGACGCCGTCGCGGCGATCGGCGCCAGGCTCGGCGGCGCGTCGTCGAAGCTGCGCATCACGCTGGCTCCCGGCGAGCGCGCCGACGCCGCCGCCGTGACCATCCTGCGGCGGCTTCTGGGGACGATCGAGGCCAATCTGCCGGGCACGCTGGCCGACGTCGACACCGAGTTCCTGCACGACCTGCGCGTCGCGGGACGCCGCTCGCGTGCCCTGCAGCGCGAGCTGCGCGGCGTCTTCCCGCCCGAGCCGCTGAGCGTCTTTCGCGACGAGTTTCGCGCGCTCCAGGTCCTGACCGGGCCGACCCGCGACCTCGACGTGCAGCTGCTGGAGTTCGGCGAGCTGACCGCCACGCTGCCCGCCGAGACGCAGGGCGACGTCGCGCCGCTGCGCGCGCTGCTGGAGGCGCGGTCGCAGGCCGAGCGGGCGGCGATGGTCCGTGGGCTGAGGTCCGATCACACCGGCGCGCTGCTGCGCAACTGGAGCGCATTTCTCGACGGGCTCGCCGCCGCCCCCGAGGACGACCGGCCCGACGCCGGGCGCGTGGTCGTCGACGTCGCGGGCGAGCGGATTGGCAAGGTCTACCGGCAGATGGTGAAGATGGGCGCGGCGATCGGCGACGGCAGCCCGCACGAGGCGCTGCACGACCTGCGCAAGAAGGGCAAGGAGCTGCGCTACCTGCTCGAGTTCTTCGCCTCGCTGTACCCGACCGAGGTCGTCAAGCCGATGGTGTCGACGCTGAAGGGGCTGCAGGACGTGCTGGGCCGCTTCCAGGACCGCGAGGTGCAGGCCGATGCGCTGCGCGGGCTGGGCGACGACATCGCCGTCGCGGAGGGC
The DNA here is from genome assembly GCA_038258125.1 of Solirubrobacterales bacterium. Classification (GTDB taxonomy): domain Bacteria; phylum Actinomycetota; class Thermoleophilia; order Solirubrobacterales; family Solirubrobacteraceae; genus CADCVQ01. Next base: position 3,638 of record JBBSQG010000226.1, on the reverse strand, counting down.
GGCGCGGTGGCGCTGATGGCGATGGGCGTGCTCGTTCAGCAACTGGGGCACGAGCAGGAGGCGGCGCGGGCCGAGTTCGCTGCGAGCTTCGATCGGTTCGCCGCCAAGCCGCAGCGCAAGCTCGTCGAGCGGACGTTTGGATGACGATGGCGCCGGTCGTCGCGCTCTACAACATCAAGGGCGGCGTGGGCAAGACGTCGGCCGCGGTCAACCTCGCGTGGATCGCCGCCGAGGAGGGCGCGCGCGTGCTGCTGTGGGATCTCGACCCGCAGGGCGCGGCCAGCTACCTGCTGCGGATCAAGCCGAAGGTGCGCGGCGGAGGGGCCAAGCTCGTGCGCGGCAAAAGCGACCCCGGGGGCCTGCTCAAGGGCTCCGATCACGAGCGCCTGGATCTCCTGCCGGCCGACTTCTCCTACCGCAACATGGACCTCGCACTCGACGCCACGAAGCGTCCCACCCGGGGCCTGCAGCGCGTGCTCGCCCCGCTCGCCGGCGAGTACGACTACATCTTCCTCGACTGCCCGCCGGCGATCTCGCTGGCGTCGGAGAGCATCTTCGCCGCCGCCGAGGTGCTGCTCGTGCCGCTCATCCCGACGCCGCTGTCGCTGCGCACCTACGACCAGCTGCAGCGCTTCGTCGCCGGCGAGGTGCCCGAGCCGCGGCCGCAGATCCTCGCGTTCTTCTCGATGCTCGACGGTCGCAAGACCCTGCATCGCGAGATCGCCGAGGAGCTCGGCACGCAGGATGGGGTCCTGGCCACACCGATCCCGGCGGCGAGCGATGTCGAGCAGATGGCGGCGCAGCGCCGGCCGCTGGCCCAGTTCGCCCCCCTCGGGCGCGCGGCACGCGCGTACACGGCGCTGTGGGACGAGCTGCGCGGGCGGCTTCCGGCGATCTGAGGACCGGGCGCGTGCGCGGTCGAGGGCACGGACCGCATTTCGGGTACGGCGTCTTCATGAGCACACAAGACCTTGCACCAGGCGCGGTGCTAACGTCGATGGGGTTGACAAGGGTTGATGAGTCAGGCGATCAGCAACAGGTGGACGGCGGCGCGGCCGGCGCCCTTGATCTGTTTTTGCGCTCCATCCGCGGGATCGCGCTGTTGCGACCCGAAGAGGAGATCTCGCTCGCTCAGCGCGTGCGGCGTGGCGATCTGGACGCCAAGGAGCGCATGATCGAGGCCAACCTGCGCCTCGTCGTCTCGATCGCCAAGCGTTTTCGCAATCAGGGCCTGCCGTTTCTGGACCTCATCCAGGAGGGCACGCTCGGCTTGATCCGCGCGGTCGAGAAGTTCGATCCGGCCAAGGGCTTTCGCTTCTCGACCTACGCGACCTGGTGGATCCGCCAGGCGATCTCGCGAGCGCTGTCGGACAAGGCGCGCACGATCCGGATCCCGGTCAGCCTCGGCGACCAGCTCAAGGCGGTCGTCGCCGCCGAGCGTCAGCTCGTCGGCACCCACGGGCGCGAGCCGACTCCGCAGGAGATCTCCGCCTTGACCGGTGTCGAGCCGCGCCAGATCGTCGCGTTGCGCATCTGGGCCCAGACGCCGATCTCGCTCGAGCAGCCCGTGGGCGACGACGGCGGTTCGGTGCTCGGCGAGTTCATCGCCGACGAGCACGAGCCGACGGCCTTCGAGCGCGCGTCGGCCGAGCTCTACGTCGAGGCCGTACGGCGGATGCTGCAGACGCTCAACGAGCGCGAGCGTCGCGTGCTCGAGCTGCGCTACGGCCTGGCCGGCGAGGAGCCGTGTTCGGCAACTGAGGTCAGCCGGCGCTTCAACGTGTCGCGCGAGCGGATCCGCCAGATCGAATCTCGCTCGCTGTCCAAGCTCGAGCAGCTCGCGGCATCGCAGACGCTGCGCGAACAGCTGTAGTTCCCCCCGCGGCCGGGCGGCCCACTAGGATCGGCGTGTGCCCACCGCGCCAGGATCCGGTCTGCTGGAACGCCCGTTGTCAGAGGTCCTCGGCATGCTGGCGTCGCCGAACGAGCTCGCCGGCGGCGGCGGTCCCGCCGCCGCCCTGGCTGCCGCGACGGCGGCGGCGCTGACGGCGAAGGTCGCGCGCGGATCGCGCTCGACGTGGATCGAGGCCGGTGGCGCGATCGCCCACGCCGAGGCGCTGCGGATGCAGTCCCAGGCGCTGATCGAGCGCGATGCGCAGGCCTACCACGAGGCGTCCTCTGCGCTCGCGCGCGACGAGCGCTCCGCGCGCCAGGGCGTCGCCGCGCCCGCCCTCGCCGCGCCGGCGCTGGTCGCCGATCGCGAGCGGCTGCTGGGGGAGGCGCTGGTGCAGACGGCCGACATCGCGCTGGCGATCGCGGACGCATCCTGCGAGATCGCCCGGCTCGCGGCCGAGGTCGCGAGGCGCTGCCCCAAGCAGCTCAAGCCCGATGCACTGACCGCGGTGGCCCTCGCCGAGGCGGCGGCGTGCGCGTCGGCGCGGCTCGTCGAGGTCAACCGCAAGCTGCCGGCCGACGACCCGCGGCGTGGTGCCGCGGTCGAGGCGGCCAGCGGCGCGTTGCAGGCCCGCGAGCGCGCGGGGTAGCTCGCGCCCGGGGCCGGCCGGCCCCGGCCTACTCGCCGCGATGTGCGGCCGACGCGCGCGCGACCGGCACCGGGATCGCGTACTTCGACGGCTTGGCGTCGACGAGCGGGTTGTCGATCTCGCCCAGGCGCCCGATCAGCTTGATCCACTGTGACGGCTTGAGCACGGCGTCGATGTCGTTCGCCGCCGGCGAGCCCGCGCGGTACTGCGGCGCGAAGCCGACGTGGATGTGGTCGGCGTGGTCGCCGAGTGCGAGCGTGTTGGCTGTGCCCTCGTACTTCATGAGGCTGATGATCTGATGCGGCTTGACGGTGCCCTGCAGGGTCAGCAGGCGACGGATCGCGATATCGGCGATCGATCCCTCGCCCTGGTGGCCGGCGATCGGGATCCCGTTGACCTTGGCGATGTCGACGGCGCTGCCGGCGGAGTGCTCGGAGACGTTGCCGCTCGTGGTGAAGTAGCTGTGCCCGCAGTGCAGCGAGCTGACGGTCGGCTTCAGCCCGCTCGCGGCGAGGAACTCGAGCGTCGCCAGCACGCGGCGGTCGATGACCCCCGCCTCGATGTCGCGCCGCCCGCAGGAGTACAGCTCGATGCGCGGGTTGGCGAGCACGCGGCGAACGAGCGCCTCCTTGCTCATGAGCAGGATCTGGCCGATCGTGGCACGCGACGCGCGCGGGTCGAGTAGCACGTTGTGGCCCTGGGCGCGGTAGACGGCGGTCGACTCGAGCAGCTTCCAGCCGTCGAGGATCGGCTTGGGATCGATCCGCGGCGCGCCGCGCCCAGCCGGGCGGATCTCGAAGTGCAGGTGCGGTGAGACCGTCTTCGACGTCCGTCCGACGCGGCCGAGGATCGTGCCGGCGATCACGCGCCGGCCGACGATCATCCGCTTGAGCACGACGTCGGATGCATCGAGTCCGTAGGCGCCGGTGATGTAGGACTTCAGCGTCGCGCCCGCGGCGAGCGCCGACTGTGCCTCGGCGATCTGGCGAGCGCCGCCGCTGCGGTAGGCGTTGCGGCGGCCGGGGTTGGCGAACAGGCGCTCCTTGCGGACCGTCGCGGCGGCTGCCCCTGCGTCGGCCTGCTCGCTGGCCGGCG
>JBBSQG010000225.1:0-5611 GCA_038258125.1 Solirubrobacterales bacterium | reverse complement strand
CGCGCTCGCGGCGCCCGCCGCCGAGCCGTGCCGCGCGCTCGCGCCGCTCGGGCACCCGCCGCCGCCGCGGGTGCCGACGCTGCCGCCGCCGCTCGGACCCGACCTGTCGGTCCGCGTGCTGCGCACGAGCAAGCTGTTTGGCACCCGCGTGCTGCCCCTGCGGGTCCGCTGCGACACGATCTGCGACGTGACCGTGACGGGCACGCTGACCGAGCGCGACAAGCCGCGCAAGCGCAGGCGCGCGGTGTCGGTCGGCCTGACCAAGGCAACGGTCAGGCTGCATGCGGCCGAGTCGAAGGTCGTGCGCGTCAAGATCTCGCGCAAGAGGATCGCGCAACTGCGCAAGGCGATGAAGCGCCGCCGTGGCCTGACCGTTACGTTGCAGGTCGAGGCGAGCGCCGACGCGGGCGATCCGACGACCGTCAGTCGCAGCTTGACCGCACGCGGATAATCACAGCGTCGGCCGCGCGGGGCGGCCGTTTGGGGGGGAGTTGTCATGCATTCACGGAATGAGGACCCAGTTCAGCCGCCGCGATCGAGGTCGCGCCGGCGGCGCCGGCGGGCCACGCTCGTCGTTGCCTGTGCCGCGCTGGGCGGCGCCGTGATCGCACCGCCCGCCCTCGCCGGCCCCGCCGACGTACTCGTCGTCGGCGATTCACTGGCGGTCGGCACCCGCCGCTTCCTGCCCCCCATGCTCGACGGGCGCAACGTCGTGACCGCCGCCAAGAGCGGCATCACCACCCCGCAGGGGATGCGGATCGTGCGCCGCGAGCTGCGCGTCATCACGCCGCAGGTCGTGATCGTCAGCCTCGGCTCCAACGACGGCAGCAGCGCCAGGCGCTTCGCCGACCGCCTGCGGCGCACCATGAAGCTGCTCCCCGCCGACGCCTGCGTCATCTGGTCAACGATCATCCGTCCCAAGCGCAAGGGTGCCTACCGCGGGCTCAACCGAGTCTTGCATCAGGCCAAGCGGCGCGATCCGCGGATCGTCGTCGTCGACTGGGAGCACGCCGTCAAGGACGGCGCGGTCGCCCTGAAGGACGGCCTGCACGCCGACGCGGCCGGCTACCACTATCGCAGCGCGATGCTCGCCGACGCGGTCAACACGGCCTGTGCGTCGCGCATCGCCCTGCTGCCATAGCCCGCGCGCTCACCAGTTCGCGGCGACCGCGTCGACCTTCTCGGCCAGCGGCGGGCCGAGCGATTCGGCCCAGGGCAGCGTGAAGTGGTGCACGTCCTTGAAGACGAGCGCGCCGCCGATCACCGGGAAGCAGTTCTTGAGGCTGCAGAACCGGTCGGAGAGGTCGATCACCTGCAGCCGCGCCGTGCCCGAGAGGTTCGCCGCGTGGACCTGCGGATCGGCCTCCAGCGCCTGAGAACGCGGCACCGCACATTTCGGTCCGGCCCGCTCGCCGGCGGCAATCGCACGATCGATGCAGTCGACGGTATCGCTGACGCTCTTGGGCGTGTCGCGGATGACGACGATGTGCTTGACCGTGTCGGGCAGCAGCTTCCAGGCGTTGCGGAAGCCGTTGACCTTCGCCTCGAACATCGTCCGCCCCGGCGGCACGTTGACCTTGCCGCCGGTGATCCCGACCGTGAAGACCGTGTCGACCTCGGGGTGCTCGCGGAAGTACTCAGGCACCTTCTCCACCCAGCGCGTGCACTCCGACATCGTCGGCTCGGGGAGGATCTTCGTCGCCGCCGAGAACGGGCAGCTCGTGCGCGTGATCGAGACGCCGTGCCAGCCGCGCTGGTTGGCGACCTGGTCCAGCGGCGTGCGCCAATGCGAGGCATGGCTGTCGCCGATCAGCGCGATCGTGCGCTTGGCCTTGTCGGGCGGGACGCCGAAGTCGCACTGGCTCAGGCCGCCCTCGCGGTGGAAGCGCGCGCAGGGGGCGTAGTCCTCGGTCTTCGCCGCGACGGGCAGCGGCACGACCTGCAGGCGCAGCGCGGGATTGAGGCACGGGTGCTGCGGGTCGCGGGAGGCCGCGCCGAAGCAATCGGGCCGGTTGGACGCGACCTTCACCGACTCCGTCTCGGCCTCGCGGATCTGCGCCTCGACGTGCGAGCTGCCCGACAGCAGGACACCGGCCACGAGCGCCATCGCCGCGGCGCTGCAGGCGAACGTGACCCGTGGCTGGGAGGTCAGCCAGGCGCTGCGACGGACCGGGTCCTCGACGAGCACCTTCGTGATCCAGCCTACGAGCACCGTCCCGGCGACGACGGCGACGCGCGTCTCGGTCAGCCCGGGGTCGACGAACACGAACGGCGCGAAGACGAGCAGCGGCCAGTGCCAGAGGTAGACCGAGTAGGAGATGTCACCGATGAACTGGGCCGGCCGGATCGCCAGCCCGCGTGATGGCGCCCAGCGTGCACGAGGCATCCCCGCGTGGATGACGGCCAGCGTGCCGAGCACCGGCACGAGCGCAGCCGAGCCGGGAAACGCCGTATCCGTGCTGTAGAAGATCGCGGCGTACATCACCGCTCCCAGGCCTCCCCAGGACAGCGCGGCACGGGCGGCGTCGGGCAGCTCGCGGCGCAGGCTGAGCAGCGCGAGCAGGCCGCCGGCACCGAACTCCCAGGCCCGGGTCGGCGTCACGAAGTACGCCGCCGCCGGGTTGGAGGCGGTCTCGGAGATCGAGTAGGCGAGGCTCAGCCCGGTGACGAGGCCGAGGATCGCGACGATCGCGGCCCGCGTGCGGGCGATCCAGGCGCCGGCCGCGATCAGCAGCGGCCAGAACGCGTAGAACTGCTCCTCGGCCGACAGCGACCAGAAATGCTGGGCCGGCGAAGCGCGGTTGTCGGCGCCGAGATAATCGACGGCGTCGCCCGCCAGCTGCCAGTTCTGGACGTACGCCGTGCTGGCTCCGATCTCGTTGAAGAACTGCTGCCAGTACACGGTCGGGACGAACAGGATCGTGCCGACGGCGCAGACGAGCAGCGTGAGCAGCGCGGCCGGCAGCAGACGCCGGGCGCGGCGCGCCCAGAAGCCCCATAGCGACAGGGCCCCGGTGTCCTCGACCTCGCGCACGAGGTGCGCCGTGATGAGAAAGCCCGAGATCGCGAAGAAGACGTCGACGCCGACGAAGCCGCCGGGCATCGCCTCCGGCCAGACGTGGTAGACGACGACGGTCAGAACCGCGATGGCCCGCAGCGCCTGGATCTCGGGGCGCACGCGCGAGCGCCGCCGGAGCCCCTCTTCAGGCAGCGCGGCCTTCCCCGCCGGGCCGTGTCCGTCGTCTGTCATCACCGCGCTAACGACGTACCCCGTTCAAGGTCTCGCCGCCGCCTCGATCAGCGGCGTCGTGCGCGGCGGGACCTGGCGCGTCAGCACGATGTAGCTCGTACAGCGGCGGATCGCCGGGGTCGCGGTGAGCTGGTTGACGATGTGTTGCAAGTGTTCGGTGTCGTGAGCGACGACGCGGCAGATGAGGTCCTGCGGACCGGAGATCGCGTCGGCCTCGAGAACCTCGGGGATGGCCTGCATGATGGCGACTGCGGCGGCGAGCTGACCCTGTGCCAGCTCGATGAGGATGAACGCGCCGATCGGATAGCCCATCGCGGCGGGGTCGACCTCGGGTCCGTGGCCGGTGATCACGCCACGCGATTCGAGCTTGGCGAGGCGCGCCTGCACGGTCCCGCGCGCCACCCCGAGCTGGCGCGCGACCTCGAGCAGGCCGACCCGGGGGAAGCGGCGCAGCGTGGTGATGAGACGGGCGTCCAGCTGATCGATGGTCATGTTGATCAGTATTCCAGCCTGTTCCTCATACAGACTGAGCAGATTGACCGGCCTGGCTGGTCAGACTTGTAACCCGTCGCCGACTGGCCGACGCTCTTCGTACAAGCGAGGAGCGCCCGTGTTCGAAGAGGCCCAGCTGTACGCACCGGTCACGACCAGCGCCGACGGCGAGATCGCCGTCCACCTGCACGACGGCCACCCCGGGGCCGGCGACCCGGCCTACCGACGCCGGCGCGCCGAGATCGCCGCCGCAGCACTGGCTTGGCGCGCCGGCACTCCCGCGCCGCCGATCGACTACGACGCCGGCGAGTAGGCGGTCTGGCGCACGGTCTGCCGCGAGCTCGCGCCGCTGCACGAGCGGCTCGCCGTCGCCGAGTACCGCGCGGCGCTGGCGGCGGTCGCGCTGCCGGCCGATCGCGTTCCCGGCCTGGACGAGGTCAGCGCCCGGCTGCGCGGCCTGGGCGGCTGGCGCTACGTGCCCGCCGCCGGGCTCGTCGAGCTGCGCACGTTCTACGAGGCCCTCGGCGCTCGCATCTTTCACTGCACCCAGTACGTGCGCCACGGCGCGATGGCGCTCTACACGCCCGAGCCGGACATCGTCCACGAGGTCATCGGCCACGGCCACCTGCTCGCCACGCCGACGTTCGGGGAGCTGCACCGCCGCGCCGGCGCCGCCGCAGCGCGGCTGCGCGACGAGGCCTCGCTGCGCTTCCTGTCGCGCGTGTTCTGGTTCACGCTGGAGTTCGGCGTCGTCGTCGAGGACGGCGCGCTGCGCGCCTACGGCGCCGGCATCCTCTCCAGCTACGGGGAGCTCGGCGAGTTTCGCGCCATGGCGCTGCGCCCGCTGGACCTGGCCGCGATGGGCACCGCGGAGTACGACATCACGCGCTACCAGCCGGTGCTGTACCGCGCCGAGTCCGTCGCCGAGATCGAGGCGGTCGTCGGCGCCTTCTTCGACACCTGTACCGACGGATCGATCGAGGAGCTGCGCCATGAGCACGCTGTCGCTTGATGTTCAACCCGCGCACGACGGGCGCGACTACATGCCGCTGCACGGCATCGACCACATCGAGCTCTGGGTCGGCAACGCAGCGCAGGCCTCCTACTTCTTGTGCGGTGCCTTCGGCTTCACCAAGGTCGCGTTCGCGGGGTTGGAAACGGGCCTGCGCGACCGCGTCTCGCACGTGCTGCAGCAGGGCCGCATCCGGCTCTTGCTGACCGCCGCCCTGCGCGACGGAACGCAGATCGGCGAGCACCACCGCCGACACGGCGACGGCGTCAAGGCCATCGCGCTATCGGTGCCAAGCGCCGATGCGGCGTACCGCGAGGCCGTCGCGCACGGCGCGCATGGGCTGACGGCGCCCTGCGAGCTGCGCGACGAGCACGGCGTGGTGCGGGTCGCCGAGATCGCGGCCTACGGCGACACCGTGCACCGGTTCGTCGAGCGCGCCGACTACGCCGGCCCGTTCCTGCCCGGATACACCGCGGTGGCGCATTCCGGCGACCCGACTCAGCCCGGTCTGCTCGCCGGCGTCGACCATGTCGTCGCCAACGTCGAGCTCGGCGCGATGGACCGCTGGGTGAAGTACTACGAGGACGTCTTCGCGATGCGCGAGCTCATCCACTTCTCCGACGAGGCGATCTCGACGGAGTACTCGGCGCTCATGTCGAAGGTCGTCACGAGCGGCGACGGCCGCATCAAGCTGCCGATCAACGAGCCCGCCGAGAGTGCGCGCAGGTCGCAGATCGACGAGTACCTGGAGTTCTACGGCGGCCCGGGCGTGCAGCACATCGCGGGCTCGACGACCGACATCGTGCGCACCGTCGGCGAGTTGCAGGCCCGTGGCGTGCGCTTCCTGCGCACGCCGG
>JBBSQG010000224.1:0-5617 GCA_038258125.1 Solirubrobacterales bacterium | reverse complement strand
GGGCCTGATCGACACCTGGACCGAGGAGCAGATCGACCGCGCGCTGGACGTCAACCTGCGCGCCGCGATCGTGCTGACGCGAACGCTGGTCCCGCACATGGTGGAGCGCGGCGAGGGCCACATCGTCTTCATGTCCTCGCTGGCGGGCAAGGCGCCGACGGCCGGCTCGTCGCTCTACAACGCGACGAAGTTCGGCCTGCGCGGCTTCGCGGGCGCGATGCGCGCCGAGCTGCACGGGACGGGCGTCGGGATCTCGGCGATCTTCCCGGGCTTCATCCGCGACGCCGGCATGTTCGCCGTGACCGGCGTCAAGCTGCCGCCCGGCGTGGGGACGAAGTCGCCGCAGCACGTGGCGAAGGCGACGCGCAAGGCGATCGAGCGCAACAAGGCGGAGATCGACGTCGCGCCGGTGGGCCTGAAGCTCGGCGCGGTGCTCGGCGGCTTCGTGCCCGACATCGCGGCGGCGGTCAGCCGGCGCTCGGGCGGCGACGCGATCGCCAAGGCGCACGAAGACGCGCACATGGCCAAGCGCTGACGCATCCACCAACGTCCGGGGACGATGCGAACCTCTGTTCGTGTCCCCCGGCCCGACGATCCTGCACGCCGATCTCGACGCGTTCTTCGCCTCGGTCGAGCAGCGCGACGACCCTCGGCTGCGCTCGCGGCCGGTGATCGTCGGCGGCGGGGTCGTGATGGCCGCCAGCTACGAGGCGCGGGCGTGCGGCGTGCGCTCGGCGATGGGCGGTGCGCGCGCCCGGCGACTATGCCCGGAGGCGATCGTCGTGAGCCCGCGCTGGGAGGCCTACGTCGAGGCCAGCCGGGCGGTACGCGAGATCTTCGACCGCACCGCCCCGGTCGTGGAGTGCATCTCGATCGACGAGGCGTTCCTCGACGTGACCGGGATGCAGCAGATCGCCGGTTCGGCGGAGCAGATCGCCCGCACGCTGCGCAGCACGGTGCAGGCGCAGGTCGGGCTGCCGATCAGCGTCGGCGTGGCCACGACGAAGGTGGTCGCCAAGCTCGCCAGCGCGATGGCCAAGCCCAACGGGCTGCTCGTCGTCGAGCCGGGGACCGAGATCGCCTTCCTGCACCCGCTGCCGGTCGGGAAGCTGTGGGGCGTCGGCGCCGCGACGGCGGAGAAGCTGCGCTGCGCCGGCCTGCACACGGTCGCCGACCTCGCCCGTGCCGGCGAGCCGGCGCTCGTCGCGGCGATCGGGCGCGCGGCGGGCCGCCACCTGTACGCCGTCGCGCACAACCGCGTCGTACGCCCGGTGCGCAGCGGCCGCGGGCGCCGCTCGCTGGGCTCGCAGCGCGCGCTCGGCTGGCCCGGCACTCCGCCCGGCGAGCTCGAGCCTGTGCTGGGCGCGCTCGTCGACCGCGTGACCCGCCGCACGCGGCGGGCCGGGCTGGCCGGCCGGACGATCGTGCTGCGGCTGCGCTTCGAGGACTCCTCGCGGGCGACCCGGTCACGCACAATGCACCGCGCGACGGCGTCGAGCGAGCCGGTGCTGGCCACCGCGCGGACGCTGCTCGCCGCCGCCCAGCCGTTCATCGACGGACGGCCGCTCACGCTGCTCGGCCTGACGCTCACCAACCTCGAACGCGACAGCGGCCAGCTCGCGCTGGCGCTCGAGCGGCGCGACCGCTCCGCGCTCGACGGCGCCCTCGACGAGATCCGCGACCGCTTCGGCCCGGGCACGGTGTCGCGCGCCTCGTTCGTCGACTCCGACGACAGCCTGGCGGCGTGGCTCATGCCGGGCGACGGCGCGGCGACCGGGGCCGGGCTGGGTCCCCGGGCCGGTGCACAGCCCTCTTAGCTAGGCGTGGCGTGATGAGCATTCCAGCCACCACGCTGGAGCTCGCCTCTCAGCCGGCCGCAAGACCAGCGCGGCGCCTCACCCGAAGGACGGCACGTTCAGGTGGGTCGCCGGTTCCGGGACGTCGCGCCAGAGACCCGGGGACGGGTAGTCAAGCGAGCCTCAGAACAGCCGCGCCTGCACCTGCGTCGAATGCGGCGCCAGCACTCGGTCCGTCGGCCGCCCCGCCGCCGGCTGCTCACGCGCACGGTCGCGAAAGCGGCTCGGCCAGGCATGCTCCTCGCGACGCACGAGCGCTGCGAGACGAGCACGCTCGGGCAGCGGCGCGTACGCGCCGCGCGCGTAGAGCTCCTCATAGCGCTCGACGAGATCGGGGCGCTGCGAGCGCAGGAAGTCCAAGAACAGCGTCTTGACCTCGCCGCGCAGGTGCAGCGCGATCCCGCCGATGCCGGTCGCCCCCGCTTCGGCCGCCGCCTCCAGCAGCGGCTCGATCTGCTCGGGTGCGTCGTTGATGCCCGGCATGAGCGGCGCGATCAGCACGCCGGTCGGGATGCCGGCGCGGTTGAGCTCGGCCACCGCCTCCAGGCGCGCCCTCGGGTGCGGGGTGTGCGGCTCGGTCGCCCGCCACGCCTTCGCGTCGAGCGTCGGGATCGAGAGGTTCGCGTGGACGTCGGTCACCTCGGCGATCTGCTTGAGCAGATCGAGGTCGCGCAGCAGCAGCGGCGACTTCGTGAGGATCGAGCACGGGTTGCGAGCATCGCGCATCGCCTCCCAGATCCCGGGCATCAGCTTGTAGCGTGATTCCACCCATTGGTACGGGTCGGTGTTCGTCCCCAGCGCGATGTGCTCGCCCTGCCACGACGGCCGCGCCAGCTCCACCCGGACGACCTCCGGCACGTTGACCTTGACGACGATCTCGCGCTCGAAGTCGCGGCCGGCGTCGAAGCCCAGATATGTGTGCGTCGGCCGGGCAAAACAAAAGGTGCAAGCGTGAGTGCAGCCGCGATACGGGTTGATCGTCCAGCGAAACGGCATCTTCGACGCCTTCGGCACGCGGTTGATCGCGGACTTGCAGTGGATCTCGAAGAAGCGGATGTCGAGCGCCTCCGGGGCGTCGAAGCGGCGCACGGTCGCCGGGTCGCGGTAGCCCGGCAGGCGCGTGCCCTCGTCCTCACCAATCGTCAGGTTGCTCCAGCGCACGAACACATGTTCGCACGCCGTCCGGACGCGACGCGCGTGAGCGGGGCATCATCCAGCCGCAGATCGACCTCATCGACGCCGAGCTCGACCACCGCGAGCGCGAGGGCTGATCAGCGCGAGGTCGCCGCCGCCAGCAGCGACAGCTCACCGACGAGCGTCTGGCTCGTCGCGCTCGTGATCTGCACTGGCACGATCTCGCCGGGTGAAGCCAGCCCGCTGAAGTTCACGGCCTTGTTGTGGCGCGAGCGCCCGCGCAGGCGCGAGGCATCGGTCCGCGACGTGCCCTCGACGAGCACGTCCAGCGAACGCCCGACGAAGCGCTGCGCGCGCTCGGCCGCGCGGCGCTGGACGACCTCGACCAGGCGCTGCATCCGCTCGACCTTCTCCGCGTGCGCCACGAGCCCGTGGGTCATCGCCGCCGCCTCGGTCCCGCGGCGCGGCGAGAAGATGAACGTGAACGCGCTGTCGTAGCCGACCTCCTCGCAGATCTCCAGGGTCTGCGCGAAGTCCGCCTCGGTCTCGCCCGGGAAGCCGACGATGATGTCGGTCGTGATCGCCGCGTCGGGCACGTGCTCGCGGATCAGCGCCACGCGGTCGAGGTAGCGCTCGCGCGTATACGTGCGCCGCATCGCCTTCAGGATCTGCGACGAGCCCGACTGCAGCGGCAGGTGGATGTGCTCGCAGACCGAGGGCAGCTGGGCGTGCGCGAGGATGACGTCCTCGCGCATGTCCTTCGGATGCGGGCTCGTGTAGCGGATCCGCTCGATCCCGTCGATCGCGTCCAGGCGCGCCAGCAACTCGGCAAAGGAGGTCCGGGAAGGCCGCAGGTCGCGCCCGTAGGAGTTGACGTTCTGGCCCAGCAGCGTCACCTCGCGCACGCCGTCGGCGGCGAGCGCGCGGACCTCCTCGACCAGCTCGCCGGCCGGGCGTGACACCTCGCGCCCGCGCGTGGACGGCACGATGCAGTACGAGCACTTTGAGTTGCAGCCGACGGATATCTGCACCCAGGCCTGAAACTCGCGCGCTCGCTTGCCGGGCAGATGGCCGGTGAAGCCCTCGAACTCGAAGAAGCCCTGCGCGGTGAGCGAATCCGACGTGAGGAACTCGGCCAGCTTGGGCACCTGGCCGGGCCCGAACGCGACGTCGACGAAGGGGAAGCGCGCGAACACCTCGTCCTTGACCGACTGCGCCCAGCAGCCGCCGACGCCGATGATCCGCGACGGGTCCTCGCGCTTCAGCCGCTTAGCGTGGCCGAGATGGGCGAGGAACTTCGTGTCCGCCTTCTCGCGGATCGAGCAGGTGTTGAAGAGGATCACGTCCGCCTCGTCGGGGGCGCCCGCCTCCGCGTAGCCGAGCGACTCGAGCATGCCCTTCATCCGCTCGGAGTCGTGCTCGTTCATCTGGCAGCCGAACGTCGTGACGTGGTAGCGCTTCATGCGATGACGAAGGGTATCCGGCGCAGGCGAGCGCTAGCCTGGTTCGACGTGTCCGCCGTCATCAGCTCAGGCGCCCTCGCGGCGGGCACGGATCGCTCCGTCGCCGAGGCGTCGCGGCGCCGCACGTTCGCGATCATCTCCCACCCGGACGCCGGCAAGACAACGCTGACCGAGAAGCTGCTGCTCTACAGCGGCGCGGTCGCCGAGGCCGGTTCGGTGAAGGCGCGCAGCGGCCGCAAGGAGGTGCGCTCGGACTGGATGGAGCTCGAGCAGCGCCGCGGCATCTCGATCAGCTCGACGGCGCTGCGCTTCGAGCACCGCGACGTCGTCTTCAACCTGCTCGACACGCCCGGCCACCGCGACTTCTCCGAGGACACGCTGCGCGTGCTCGCCGCGGCGGACAGCGCGGTGATCCTGCTCGATGCCGCGCGCGGCGTCGAGGCGCAGACGCTCAAGCTGTTTCAGGTCGCGCGCGCCCGCGGGATCCCGCTCATCACGTTCATCAACAAGTACGACCGTCCCGGCATGGATCCGCTGGAGATGATCGACCACGTCGAGTCGACCCTGCACATGGAGGCCGTCCCGCTGACCTGGCCGGTCGGCATCCCCGGCGACTTCCGCGGCGTGCTCGATCGCGAGACCGGCGCGTTCGTGCGCTTCACGCGCACGGTCGGTGGGTCGACGATCGCACCCGAGCAGGCGATGAGCGCCGACGACGCCCGCGCCGAGGAGGGCGACGCCTGGAGCACAGCCGTCGACGAGCTCGCGCTGATCGAGGCCGCCGGCGCGCAGTGGAACCCGGCCCGCTTCGCCACCGGCGAGCTCTCCCCCGTGCTGTTCGGCTCGGCGCTGTCGAACTTCGGCGTGCGCCAGCTGCTCGACACGCTCATCGACATCGCTCCCCCACCGCCCGGCCGGCCCGACGCCGACGGCGACGTGCGCCCGCTCGGCGCGCCGTTCTCCGCGCTCGTCTTCAAGGTCCAGGCGAACATGGACCCCAACCACCGCGACCGGATCGCCTTCCTGAAGCTGTGCTCGGGCCGGTTCACCCGCGGCATGAAGCTGAAGGTGCAGAACACGGGCAAGCAGCTCAGCGTCAACGCGCCGATGATGTTCTTCGCCTCGGACCGGGAACTGGCCGAGGACGCCTTCGCGGGCGACGTG
>JBBSQG010000223.1:0-5677 GCA_038258125.1 Solirubrobacterales bacterium | reverse complement strand
ATGGGTGAGCGATGAGACACGCGTCCGCCGCCGGCGCTTCGTTGCGGGCGCCGCGAGCGCGGCGGCGCTCGCTGCGACGGGCGCCGCGGCCGGGCCGGCGGAAGGCGCGAAGGCGGTCAAGCACCGTCGCCGCGCGCATCGCAGGCACGACGTCGTCGTCGTCGGCGCGGGGCTGTCGGGGCTGACCGCCGCGCGCGCGATCGCGCGCGCCGGGCACTCGGTCGCCGTCGTCGAGGCGCGCGATCGCGTCGGCGGGCGGATGTTCGACCGCACGGTGGGCGGTGAGGTGATCGACCTCGGAGCGGAGTTCATCGGCCCGACGCAGAACCACATCCGCGCGCTCGTCGACGAGCTCGGGATCGCGAGGTTCCCGGCCTACACCACCGGCAAGAACGTCTACGTCGCCGACGGGCGGCGCAGCCTGTACGCCGACACCGGACCCACCGGCTCCGCGCCGCCCGACCTGGCGCTGCTGCCCGACCTGTTGCTGGCGGTCGGTCGCCTGAACTCGATGTCGCTGAAGGTGCCGGTCGGCGCGCCCTGGGATGCGCCCGACGCGGCGCGACTGGACAGCGAATCGCTCGCGGCGTGGCTCGAGCGCAACGCGCTCGGTCAGCCGTTTCGCGACATCGCGGCGTCCGTCTGCCGGCCGATCTTCGGCGCCGAGCCGCGCGAGCTGTCGCTGCTGTACGTCCTGTACTTCATCGCGGCCTCCGGTGACGAGCGCACACCGGGCACGTTCGAGCGCAACTTCAACACCCGCAACGGGGCTCAGCAGGACCGCATCGACGGCGGCACGCAGCAGATCGCCCAGCGCCTGGCCAAGGGGCTCGGGCGCCGCGTGATCCTGCGCTCGCCGGTGCGCCGGATCGTCACCGGGCGCGGGTACGCCGACGTGGTCTCAGACCGCTACGTCAACCGCGCGCGGCGCGTGATCGTCGCGCTGCCGCCGGCGCTCGCGGGGCGGCTGCAGTACGAGCCCGACCTGCCATCCCTGCGCGACGGCCTGACCGCACGGTTGCCGCAGGGGCGCATCATCAAGGTGCAGGCGATCTATGAGCGGCCGTTCTGGCGCGGCGACGGGCTCAACGGCGCCTCGATCGCCGACCGCGGGCCATGCAGCGTCACGTTTGACAGCTCGCCGCGGTCGGGCACGCCGGGCGTGCTGCTCGGCTTCGTCGGTGGCGACGACGCGCGCGCGTTCGCGCCCCTGTCCGCCGCCGAGCGCCGCCGCGCGGCGCTGGCGAGCCTGGCGCGGGCCTTCGGGGCGCAGGCGCTCGAGCCCGTCGACTACCTCGAGATGGACTGGGGCGCGCAGGCCTACTCGCGTGGCTGCCCGGTGGCGATTGCGCCACCGGGCCTGCTGACGACCCACGGCCGCGCGCTGCGTGAGCCGGTCGGCCGGCTGCACTGGGCGGGAACCGAGACCGCGACGTACTGGAACGGCTACATGGAGGGTGCGGTGCGGGCCGGGGAGCGGGCGGCGGCCGAGGTGCTCGCGCGGCTGTGACGAACGCGCGAGCGGCCCGCCGGGTTGGCGGGCCGCTCGTGACCGTCGCGGTGGTGCTCGGCATCCGCCCGATCAGAAGGCGCTCTCGCAGCCGGTGACGACTGCTCGAACTCGGGGCGCCGCCGATAGCGGCCCTGGGGTCAGTCGTGGGCGACCCTGCGGACGGTCGCCGGGCGGCTCAACGGTCGGGCGCGGGCTGGATCTGCAGCGGGCCGCGGCGGCGGTGGACCGTGAGGTAGCGCACGCCGGGCTCGCCGGCCGTGATGCGCCGGCGGGTCCCGCGCGGGATGAGGATCGCACTGCCCGCCGGCGCATCGTGGCGCGTGCCGTCGATCGTCGCGACGGCCCTGCCGTCAAGCACGACCACGAGCACGTCAAGCTCGTCGTTGACGTGCTCGGCCACGACATGGCCGGCCGGCCATTGCAGCAGCGTTGCGTTGAGGTCCGTGCTCGCCATGCCCCAGAGGGGACCCTTGCCGGAGCCGCTCAACAGCTCGACAGTGCCTTCGATGGACGCGGACGGGTGGCTGGTCATGCTCGGCACGGTAGCTGCGACCGGTTGGGCGCCCTGGCACCGAGGCGCCTCAGCCCGCGGTGAGCCGCTCCAGCAACTCGACCATCCGCGCGCCCGCAGAGCTGAGTCAGGCCTCCTGCTCGGTGCCGGCCCAGCGGTCGATGAACTCCTCGACGTCGAGGCTGGCCAGCTCCTCGCGCAGCCGGCGTGCGCGGCGGGCGGCGTCGGGTGCGGGCAGGTCCCAGAACAGGACGACCTCGCCGGAGGCGATGTCGACGACCTCGAGGTGGTCGATGCGGCCGGGATCCAGCGCCGCCGGGCGGCGGTTTGAGCGGGTGTGCAGCAGGCGGTAGCTGCGGTTGGCACGCATTGCCGCGACGCTATGCGATTCGCGCGGCGGCTGCGCTGTCAAGCGCGTCGTCGCCGTGGAAGACGCGCCCGTCGGGCAGCCACACGGCGGGCACGTCGCGCACGCCCCGCTTGGCGGCCAGCGCGGTCGCCTCGTCGAGCGCCCGGGCGACCGACGTCAGCGCCGCGCCCTGCGTGACCGCGCGCGGGTGCAGCTCGCAGGCCGCTGCGGCGATCAGCACGTTGTCGGCGAGCCCGAGGTCGCGGCCGCCGGCGAAGGCCTGGCGAAACGCGGCGAGCGAGAACGCCACCGCACGGCCGATCTGGCGCGCGTAGGTCGCCACGCGCATCGCGTACGCCGTGTCGGAGGGAAACGGCTCGGGCCAGCGGATCGGCTGCAGCTCACGCGCGGCGGCGACGCGCTCGATGCGGTCGAAGTACGCCTCGCGGTCGGTCTGGCAGCGAAAGCCGACGAGCGTGTCGGCGGCGGGGAGGTCGGGGGCGCAGATCGGGATCCACTCGACGCCCGGGGCCAGCGCGAGGATCCGCTCGGCGGCGAGGTAGCACTCGGGGCTGAAGAGGTCGTAGTAGAAGGCCGCCCGGGCGTCCTCGCTCACCGCCGAGACCTCAGCCGTGGATGAGCCAGCCGTCGGCGTCGCGGGCGGCCTCCATGACCGCCTCCGACAGCGTCGGGTGCCCGTGCACGATCCGCGCAACCTCGCCGAAGCCGCCCTCGAGGGAGCGCACGTTGACGAGCTCCTGGATCAGCTCGGTTGCCTTCGTGCCGACGATGTGGCCGCCGAGCAGCTCGCCGTAGCGCCGCTCGCCGACGATCTTCACGAGGCCGGTGCGATCGCCGTAGACCGTGCCCGCGCCGACGGCGCCGAAGCCCATCTTGCCGACGACGACGTCGTGGCCGGCGTCGCGCGCCTGCTGCTCGGTGAGCCCGAAGCTCGCGACGTTCGGCAGGCAGAACGTCGCGCGCGGGATGTCGACGTGCTCGAGTGGGTGGGTCTGCAGGCCGGCGGCGTCCTCGACGGCGATGATCCCCTCGTCGGAGGCCTTGTGGGCGAGCGCCGGGCCGGGGACGAGGTCGCCAATCGCGTAGACGCCGGGCAGCGAGGTGCGCAGGGCGCCGTCGACCGCGATCAAGCCGGTCTCGGTGAGCGCGATGCCGGCGTCCTGGAGGCCGAGGTTCTCGATGTCCGGCGCGCGGCCGGCGGCGATCACGAGCCACTCGGCCTGCATGGCTTCGCCGGCGACGCTGAACGAGCAGGCGTCGGCGCCGCTCTGCACGTCCTCGACGAAGACACCTGTGCGGACCGTGATGCCCTGCTTCTTGAAGCCGCGCTCGGCGATCTTGGAGATGTCGGCGTCCTCGGTCGGCAGGACGCGGTCCAGGCCCTCGTAGAGCGTCACGTCGCTGCCCAGGCGCGCGTAAGCGGAGGCGATCTCCGTGCCTGACGCGCCGGCGCCGACGACGGCCAGGGTCTGCGGCAGCTCGCTGAGCGCCCATGCCTCCTCGGTCCCGATCACGCGGCCGCCGAACTGCGTTCCGGGCAGCGGGCGCTTGACCGAGCCGGTGGCGAGGATCACCGTCTTGGCCGCGTACTCGGTGCCGTCGAAGTTGCCGCCGACCTTGACGTTGCCCTCGTCGGTCACGACGCCGTGGCCCTCGATGACGTCGATGGCGTTCTTCTTCATCAGCCCGGCGACGCCGCCGGTCAGCGTCTTGACGACCTTCTGGCGGCGCGCGCTGACCGCGTCGAAGTCGACGGTCGGCTCGCCGACGGTGATGCCGAAGCTGCCGGCCTCCCGGATCTCGCCGAGCACATCAGCGACGCGCAGCACCGCCTTGGCCGGGATGCAGGCGTAGTTCAGGCAGCGCCCGCCGATCTGGTCGACCTCGACGACGGCGGTCCTCATCCCCAGCTGAGCCGCGCGGATCGCGGCGACGTAGCCGCCGGGGCCCGAGCCGATGACGATGCAGTCGTACGCGCTGGCGGCCATTGCGGTTCGAGCCTATCGAGCCGCGTGCGCCCGCCAGCGTCCGGGTGTCACAGCGCCATCGTCTTCGTGACGGTGCCGCCGAAGTCCGCGGTCCAGTACCAGCCGAACGTCGACTCCAGGTTGCGCGCACGGCCGACGCCCATGACCTTCAGCTTGCTGCGCAGCATGTTCTCGCGGTGCGGCGGCGACGCCTTCCACTGCGCGATGGTCGCGGCGGCGGAGCTCTCGCCGGCGGCGATGTTCTCGGCCTTCGTCGGGTGGTGGTAGCCGTAGGCGGCGAGCCGCTCGTCGAAGTCGCGGCCCTTGGTGTCGACGTGATCGAAGTTGTCGTGGTTGGCCATGTCGTGGCTCATCCACTCCGCGGCGCGCGTCAGCGCGACTGACACCTTCAGCGGCGGCTTGCCGTGCTGGGCGCGGAACGCGTTGATCGCCTTGCAGAGCGCCTTCTCCTGCGTGTCGAGCCTGGGGGTCGTGGCTGTGGCCATGGTGCGTTCCTCTCCTCAGTGTGGTCTGAGAAGGAGATCGGCAGCTGGGCCGCGGAGATACAGCCCGATGCTCTGTGCGATCCGTCACGCGTCGCGTCGCGGCGGGGGCGGCGGTCGCGGCGTCTGCATGCGCGCCATCGGCCGGATGAGCTTCCAGAACAGCCAGCCGAGCAGCCCGATGGCGACGACCGGGAAGATCGCGTCGACGAGGCGCTGCACGCCGATGAGATACAGCGAGAAGAAGACGATCTGCAGCCCGAGGATCGTCTGGAAGCCGAGCACCGCCCAGTACTGGCGGGCGAGCATGCCCAAGCCGGCGACGAGCAGCAGCGCGGTCGTCACGGCGGTGGCGACGGACGGGTCGCCGCTGGCGGTCGAGATGTCGTTGCCGGTCAGCGCGGCGGCGGCGTTGGCGATCGCGAACACGAACGCGATGACCGCGGCGAGGGTGACGACCGGCGGGCGCTCGCCCGGCTGGAGCGGGACGAGGTTGGCGCGGATCTCGTCGTCGCGTGCGCGGCCGCGGGCGTACCCGCGGCGCATCTGGTCGTCTGGCGCGGCCGGGGCCGGCGGCGTGCCTGCGCGCGGTGGTGCGGCCGGCGTCGGTTGTGTGGCCGGCGTCGGTGTTGCGGCCGGCGTCGGTGGTGCGCTGGTTGCCGCCGCCGAGCGCTTGCGCTTGCGGCTACGGGCGCCCATCGATCGGCTCCGTCTCCAGCGCGGCGCGCAGCGCGGCGGCTGCGGCGCCCGGGTCGTCGGCTTCGGTGATCGCGCGCACGACGGCGACCCGGCGGGCGCCGGCGGCGACGACCT
>JBBSQG010000222.1:0-5702 GCA_038258125.1 Solirubrobacterales bacterium | reverse complement strand
GTTCGGCGCCGCAACTTCGCGGTCGGCAACCTGCAGACGCTGTCGATGTACGCCGGCCTGGCGATCACCTTCTTCTTTCTCGTGCTGTACCTCCAGCAGGTCGCCGGCTACGACGCGTTGCAGGCCGGCCTGGCGACGCTGCCCTCGACCGTCGTGATGTTCGCGCTCTCCAAGCGCTTCGGCGCGCTCGCCGACCGCTACGGTCCGCGCGCGTTCATGGGCGCCGGGCCGTTGGTCGGTGCTGGTGGGCTGGCCTGGTTTGTGCGCATGCCCGCCGCGCCCGACTACGCCGTCGACGTGCTCCCGGGCCTGCTCGTGTTCTCACTCGGCCTGGCGCTGACGGTCGCACCGCTGACATCGACGGTGCTCGCCGACGCCGACGAATCCAACGCGGGCGTCGCATCCGGCGTCAACAACGCTGTCGCGCGCGTCGCCGGGCTGATGGCGATCGCGGCGCTGGGCGCCGCCGTGTCCGCGACGTTCAGCTCCTCGATCGACAGCACACTTGGTGGGCGAGTCCTCTCGCCTGCCGCGCAGCGGACGATCGCCGATGCCCGCGGCAAGACGCTCGTGCAGGCCGACACTCGTGGCCTGGCGCCGCTCGAGGCGCGCGCTGTCACACGCGCCGTCGAGGAAGCGTCACTGCAGGCGTTTCACACCGCTATGGCGACCGCCGCGGGGCTCCTCGCCCTCGGCGGCGTGCTCGGACTGGCCGGAATCGTCAACCCCCGGCGCCGCGTGTCGGCGGCGGGATGTGCAGGCGGCCAGCTTGTCGGCATGCCCGAGGATCTCGGCAGACATGCCCGTCGCCCGGTCACAGACCATGACGCTCAGACGGGTTGCGCCGCGTGATCGAGCTTGGCCTGGATGCAGGAGAGCAGTTCGCCGTAGGAGTCACAGAACGCCGTCACGCCCTCTCGCTCGAGCTGCGTGGTGAGGGCATCGAGGTCGATGCCCGCCAGGGCAGCGCGATGCAACAGCGCGTCGGGCGCGCGGCTGTCAGCGCTCATCGTGTCGACGACGTCGCCGTGATCGGCGAAGGCCCGCAGCGTCGCCTCGGGCATGGTGTTGATGACGTCCGGGGCGACGAGCCGCTCGACGTAGCGCACGTCGGAGTACGCGGGGTCCTTCGTCGCGGTGCTCGCCCACAGCGGCCGCTGGGGCTCGGCACCGGCATCCTGCAGCGCCTGCCAGCGGGGCTCGGCGAAGTGTCGGCGGTAGTGGACGTACGCTCGCTGGGCATTGGCGATCGCGATCGTTCCCCGCAGGCCGGACCGATCCGGCAGGGCGGCGTCGGCCTTGGTGTCCAGGCGGGACACGAAGAACGAGGCGACCGAGGCGATCGACCGGACCGGTCTTCCGGCCGCGACTCGACGCTCCAGACCCGAGAGGTACGCGTCGATCACCTGGTCGTAGCGCTTGACCGAGAACAGCAGCGTCACGTTGACGTTGATCGCGCGCGCGGTCAGCTCTTCGATCGCGGGGATCCCGGCGTCGGTCGCCGGAACCTTGATCATCACGTTCGGGCGAGCGAGCCGCTGCCAGAGCGCGACGGCTTGCTTGATCGTGGCCGCGGTGTCGTCTGCGAGGTCGGGCGTGCATTCGAAGGAGACGAACCCGTCACGTCCGGCGCTCGCGTCATGGCTCGGACGCAGCAGGTCCGCCGCGCGGCGGACGTCGTCGAGCGCGAGCTCGAAGAACAACTGCTGCGGGTCGAGGTCACCGTCGGCGGCCGCAGCGCGAAGCTGGCGGTCATAGCGTGTCGAGCCGGTGATGGCCCTCGCGAAGATCGTCGGGTTCGATGTCGCTCCTGTCACAAAACGATCCGCGATCAGACGGGCGAAGGCGCCGCTGTCGAGCAGCTCACGTGAGAGGGTGTCGAGCCAGATCGAGACGCCCGCATCGTGCAGGCGGCCCAGGCGGTCCTTGTTCATGCCCCACCGCCTTGGATGAGACGAAGCGCCGCTGCGCGTCGCGCCGGACGCGACGTGTCGAGCGCGGTGGCAGGGACGCTGCCACCCTCGTTGTTCCAGCGATCGATCGCGGCCAGGATCTCGGCCTCGTCGGGTCCCGTCGACCCGCTCGATATCACGCGTAGACGCTTGGACCGGCCGGGCCGATCCGCCGCTACGACGGCAGACTCGGCGGTCACCGAACGGTTGCGCCGTGTGAGGTGCTCACGTGCAGACATGAAGCGATCGTGCCGCGCGAACGGACCGATCGCCATGGAGTGCGGAACCCATCAGCCGCGGACGCCGACCCGACGGCCGATCCTTGGCGCAATCAGACCGGCGCCGCAGACGCGCGGCGTCATGGTGGGGCCGGGCCGTCCGGCGCATGGAGCCCTCACGACATCGAGATGTGGTCCTGGAGCCATGGCCGGCGCCCGCTCGGACTGCGACCGTGTGGGCATGAACCTCCTATGTGTCGTCGATGACTCGCCGGCCGGACGTCACGTCGCCAATGTCGCCGGCGACATCGCGAGCAGACTGCAGGCGCAGGTCAGCGTCGTGACAGCCGGCGGCGCGCAGCAAAAGTCCGCCGTCACGCGCAAGGTCAGCCGTCAGATCCGAGCGGCCACGCGGCGTGGATCTCGGCTCGACGTCGAGTTCAGCAGACGCATCGGCCGGCCCGCGAAGGAGCTCGATCGCGCGGCCACGCAGATCAACCCGGCCATTGTCGTCGTCGGCGCGGACGCGCGATCGGCCTGGCGATCCCGGGGTGCGCGAGCGGCCAGGGAGGTGCTGCGGCGTGGGCGCCATCCGGTCGTGATCGTTGGGGCTCAGCCACAGCGGTCGACCCCGGCCCTCGAAGATGAGCAGCTGCGCCTGGCGGCATGAGCGCGCTGCCGTCCTCATACGATGCCGGTGCGGCGGTCGACGCGTCCGGCGGTTTGGCGTCATCGCCGCGGTACGAGTTGACGATCGAGCCCGATGCGCCGTTCCGGCTTGATCTGACGGTGTGGGCGGTGCCGAAATCGCGGCGTAGCCCGCACTTTCATACGTGCTTCCCGCAGCGCTCATGGTGGGCGCCGTGACGTACGCGCAAGCAACACCCGGCGTCCGGTGGGGGATCTTGCTCATCGCGTCCGCGCTGCTGGTCGCAGCAAGCAGCAACGCTGCCAGAGCACCCGGCGCGGACGCCCGACGATCACGCTCGCCCCGAGGGCTGCCGACGAGCGCGAGATAGGCGATCGCTCGGGCGCGGCGCGCGCCGGATGCCGCGCCGGCGAAGAGCGCCAACGCGCACAGCAGCGCGACGCTGCCGGCGGTGACCCAAGGGGCCGTATCGCCCAGCACGCCGGTGGGGACGGCGAGGCTGCCGAAGTTCCACAGGAGCAATCGGCTGCGCGATTGCCCGCACGCGCGACCGGGCACAAGGAGCGCCGTGTACCCGCCCGCGAGCAGGATCTGGGCGGTCCCGCCGACGAGGACGAGATAGGCGGCAAGCCACGAGCCGTGGGCGAACGGCGCCGCGCTGTTGACGGCGGCCACGACGCCGCCGGCGACGATCAGGATGCCACCGCAGACCACGAAGGCCACCGTGGATCGCAGCTCCGCCCGCGGCGGCTCGTTCACGACGGCCTACTTCGCGACCGGCGCGAAGTAGTCGGCGTTGAGCTTGATGTAGGGCTGCCACTCGTCCGGGCTCTGACCCTCGGACGTGATCGCGTCGACGTGAGGGCGACGCTGAGACGACCACTCCGGTGGCGCTCCCTGTCCCGCAGATCTTCGTCAGCAGCCGTCGTTGTCGGCGCAATCGCTCTGCCGTGGGCGCGGTGATCGTCGCGGCGTCGCTGGCGTTGCTGATCTTTGCTGCGCTGGCGCTCCTGTGACCATCCCGCGTTGCCGTCCATGCTAGTTTTCCCATCGACAATGGGAAATACCTTAGGAGGCTTCGGTGGCTGATCTCGTAGGCATCGTCCGCGACGCGACGCAGCGGGCTGCACCACCGGCGGACGACCGGATCACGGAGCTTCTGGACGAGCGCGAGCAGGCCAACGACGCGTTCTTCGAAGACAACGCGGAGCGCATCGCGCGGCTCTGTCATCGCATGGCCGAGCGGTTCGCGCGCGATGGGCGGCTCGTCGCGTTCGGCGCCGGACCGGCGGCCCGCTCGGACGCCCGCCACGTCGCGGTCGAGTTCGTGCATCCCGTGATCGTCGGCAAGCGCGCGCTGCCGGCGCTGGGTCTCGCCGCGGAAGGTGGACCGCTCGCGGCGCAGGTCGCGCTGGAGGTCGAGGCCGACGACATCGCGATCGCGTTCGGCGAACACCCGCAGACCGTCGCGGCGACCGCGGCGGCTCGCGCCCGAGATTGTCTGACGATCGCGTTCGCACGCGATTCGGGCGCCGAGTGGGAGTTCGTCCTACCGTCCCGCACCGACCCCTTCGTCGGCCAGGAGATCGTCGAGACGCTCTACCACGTGCTCTGGGAGCTCGTGCACGTGTTCCTCGACAACCGGGGGCTGCTGGAAGGCCGCGCGGCGCGGCCCGTGCACGACAGCGGCGCATCCAGCTTCCTGTATCCGTTCCTGGGCGAGCAGGAGCACGACCTCGAGGCGATCGTCGCCGACGTGCGCGAGTCGGTGCTGATGAAGGCGCGCGAGACCTGCGCGCTGCGCACGCAGACGCTGAGCGACGGGCGTGACGCCCTGCTGCAGGCGGCCGCGGCGCTGCGCGCGCGGCTCGATGATGGCGGTCGCCTGCTGGCACTCGGCAACGGCGGCTCGGCAACCGACGCGATGGATGTCATCGCTGACTTCCGCGCGCCCTGCGCGGGCGGTCCGGCGCGCCGCGCGCTCGATCTCACCGAGGACACGTCGATCATCACCGCAGTCGCCAACGACATCGGCGTCGAGGCGATCTTCTCGCGGCAGGTGATCGCCCAGGGCCGCCGCGGCGACGCGCTGCTTGCCCTGTCGACGAGCGGCAACTCGCTGAGCGTGCTCGCCGGCCTGCGCGAGGCGCGCAAGCGAGGCATGCTGACGATCGCGATGGTCGGCTACGACGGCGGGGCGGTCGCTCGCGACGGGCTCGCCGACCACGTCATCGTCGCCGGCTCCGAACACATCCCGCGCATCCAGGAAGCCCACGCCAGCGCCTACCACGCGCTGCGCGAGCTCGTCGAGCTCGTCTCGGGTGATGATCTCGAACCCCTGCCGGCCGCCTGAGCACCCTTGCGCAGGATTCGGCGGGCGAGGAAGCTGTGCACGCCGCCGCGCCACGACGCTCGCGAGGCTGACTGATGTTCGATCCCGTTGCGCAGGAGTATCTGCTCGAGGCGCGTCAGATGCAGGCGCTGTCGTTTGCCGTGCATATCCCGTTGGTCTGCTTCGGGATCGCGTTTCCGGCGATGGTGTTGCGGGCCGAGTGGCTGTGGATGCGGACGGGCGACGAGGTCTACCGCGCGCTGGCGATGCGCTGGACGAAGGTGATGGTCGCGCTGTTCGCCTGTGGCGTCGTGACGGGGACGATCCTGAGCTTCGAGATGGGCCTGCTGTGGCCCGGCTTCATGGGGACCTTCGGCGCTGTCTTCGGGCTCGGGTTCGCGCTGGAGGGCTTCTCGTTCTTCGTCGAGGCGATCTTCATCGGGATCTACGTCTACGGCTGGAATCGGATGTCGCCGCGCGCGCACTTCGCCTGCGGCATCCCGATCGTTGTGGCCGGGCTGACGGGCTCGCTGTTCGTCATCGCGGTGAAC
>JBBSQG010000221.1:0-5715 GCA_038258125.1 Solirubrobacterales bacterium | reverse complement strand
GTCGCGTCCGCCCGCGCCGCCGCCGGCGCCCGACGGCCCACCGACCGGCGTCCGCCCGGCCGTCGCCGTCGCCGAGCCGCGTCGCGAGCCGGTCGCCCCGCTGCCGGTACCGCCCGGCCGCAAGCGCTGGCCGTGGCTGCTGCTCGGAGGGCTCGTCCTGCTCGGGCTCGTCGTCGGGCTCGTGTCGCTGCTCAGTCCCACGAAGGTGACGGTGCCCAACGTCGTCGGCGCCTCGATCTCCGTCGCCCAGCAGCGCCTGAAGAGCGAGGGCTTCGAGGTGGAGTCGCTGCGCGACACGTCCGACAAGCCGCGCAACACCGTCTTCGGACAGGACCCGGAGGGCGGCGCGACGGCGAAGCAGGGCACGACGATCACGATCCGGGTGTCCGAGGGACCGGCGATCGTCAACGTGCCCGACATCGTCGGCGACGGGCGTCTCCAGGCGCGCAAGACGCTGACCGACGCGGGCTTCGAGATCCAGGAGACCAGGGCGTCCTCCGATGACGTGGCGATCAACCGCGTCATCTCGCAGTCGCCCTCCGGCGGCTCGTTGTCGGAGTCCGGCGGCTCGGTGGGGATCGAGGTCTCCAGCGGGCCCGAGCGGCTGGCGGTGCCCGACGTCGTCGGCAAGAGCGTGGACGCGGCGCGCAGCGCGCTGGAGGACTTCAAGGTCACGGTGACGTCGAAGGAGGACGACAAGGCCGACCCCGGCACGGTGCTTGAGCAGGACCCGGCTCGCGGCAGGGCGCCGCGCGGCTCGACGGTCCGCCTGACCGTGGCGATCGAGCCCAAGCAGATCGCCGTGCCCGACGTCGTCGGGCAGTCGCAGAACGCGGCGACCAAGACGCTGTCGGGCCGCGGCTTCGAGGTCTCCTCCGAAGTCGAGGCGGTGAAATCGGCAGATCGGGACGGCCGCGTGCTCAAGCAGTCGCCCACGCCGGAGGGCGGCGAGGTCAATCGCGGCTCGACGGTCACGATCACCGTCGGTCGCTTCGACCCCAAGCTCGACCCCGACCCGGGCACGCCGACGACGACGACCACCACGCCCTCCACGACCACGACGACGCCGGCCCCGTAACGCGATGCGGGTCGCCGTTCTCTGCGGCGGGCGCTCGTCGGAGCACGACGTCTCGCGCGCGAGCGGGGCGAGCGTCGCCGAGGGGCTGCGGGCGGCCGGCCACGAGGTTCACCCGGTCCTGCTTCAGCGCGACGGGACGTGGAGCCACGACGGCGACGAGCTGGCCGTGGCGCCCGGCCGCGGACTGCTCGGCGCCGACGTCGCGTTCCCGGTCCTGCACGGGCCGTTCGGCGAGGACGGCACGGTGCAGGGGCTGCTTGAGCTGCTCGACGTGCCCTACGTCGGCTCCGGCGTGCTCGCCTCCGCGGTCTGCCTCGACAAGGTCGTCGCCAAGGAGCTGATGGCGCGGGCCGGCATCGACCAGGTCGACTACGCCGGCGTGCGGGCCGCGCGCTGGGCCGGCGAGCGCGCGACCGTGCTCGCCGAGCTGGCGGCGCTCGGCCTGCCGGTCTTCGTGAAGCCCGCGCGGCTGGGCTCGTCGGTGGGGATCGCCAAGGTCGTCGCGGCCGAGCAGCTCGGCGCTGCGCTCGACGCGGCGTTCCTCCACGACCCGTGCGTCATCGTCGAGGCGATGAGCGCCGGCATCGAGGTGGAGTGCTCCGTGCTGGGCTCCACGCGGACGGCAGAGGCCTCCGAGCCGGGCGAGATCGTCCTCGACGACGGCTGGTATGACTTCGCCGCCAAGTACGAGCCGGGCGGGATGCGGCTGCGGGTGCCGGCAGAGATCTCCGACGCTGCGCGCGCGACGCTGCGCGCGACCGCGGTCCATGCCTTCGCGCACCTCGGCTGCTCGGGCCTGGCCCGGGCGGACTTCTTCGTCGAGGGCGAGCGCGTCCTGCTCAACGAGCTCAACACGATGCCCGGCTTCACGCCGACGAGCGTCTACGCCAAGCTGTGGGACGTCAGCGGGCTGAGCTACCCCGTGCTCGTGCAGCGCCTGTGCGAGCTGGCGATCGAGCGCCATGCCGAGGAGCGCCGCTACACCTTCTAGTTCTAGACGTGATCCTGGCGCGCAGGCCGCTCCCGATCCCTCGCGAGCCGCCTACCGTGGCCCGGACACGACCGAAGGAGAACGACATGGCGAATGTGACGGTTGGTCTGTTCGTGCGCATCGAGGCGCTCGAGGGCAAGGAGGCCGAGGTGGCGGCGTTCCTGCAGGGCGCGCTGCCGCTTGCCCTCGCCGAACCGGCGACGACCGCGTGGTTCGCCGTCCGGCTCGGTCCGTCGACGTTCGGCGTCTTCGACGTCTTCCCCGACGACGACGGCCGCCAGGCCCATCTCGAGGGTCCGATCGCCGCGGCGCTCATGGGCAGCGTCGGGACGCTGATCGCCGAGCCGACGATCGAGAAGCTCGACGTGCTCGCGGCCAAGCTCTCGGTCGAGCTGCCGGGCTGACCTGCGCGAGCCCGCCGCCGCCGCCGATGTACGTCACTTGAACAGCAGCAGCTCGGAGATCTTGGCGGACTCCTCCTTCGGTGGCAGCTTCGTGATCCACACGAGGTAGCGGCGGTAGGTGTTGCCGGCCGTGTCGAGGTCGATCGGCTCGCGCGCGCCGACCGTGATCGTCTCGGAGCTGACGCGCGTCCAGCCGTCCGGCGGCGCCGTCTGTGGCCGCCCCGACTTCGCGACCCAGATCGATGCCTCGAAGCCCGGCGTCGGCGTGCGCAGCTCCAGGCGCTTGGCGGCGACGCCGGGCGAGGCGTCGATGATGACGCCGACGCCGGCCTTGTTGTTGAGGTTGGCGCCGCGGTAGGTCTCCGTCGACCAGGTCGTCGCCGGATCGCCGTCGACGAGCGCGCTCGTCTGGTCGCCGTGCTCGTCGTCGTCGCCGAGCGGGTCGAAGTCCGAGGCCGAGCGCTGTCCCAGGCCGACCGTCTCCAGGCCCTGCGTGGCCGGGGCGACGTTCTCGCGCTTGCCGGTCCCGCGCTCGGCGCGCGTGCTGAGGTAGCCGAGCCCGGCGGCCGCGGCGATCGCGAGCACGAGCAGCAGGCCGAGCAGCGCCTTCGTGCCGCTGCGAGCTCGCCACGGCACGCGCCTGCGGGCCTTGTCGGGCAGGCTGCGCAGCACGGTCGTCGCCTCGCCGGTCACGTGACCGGTGCGCGAGCTCTCGATCGCCAGCACATCCTCCAGGTCGGCGATGAGCGCGGCCGCGTCGGGGTAGCGCCGATCAAGCTCCTTGGCCGTCGCGCGGTCAAGCACCGCCGCGAGCGCGGCGGACACCTCGGGGCGGCGCACCTGCACGTCGGGCAGGTCCTCGCGGACGTGCTTCATCGCCACGGCGACCTGGTTCTCGCCCTTGAACGGGACGTCGCCGGTGAGCATCTCAAACAGCACGACGCCGAGCGAGTAGAGGTCGGTCTGGCCGCTGACCGGGCGCCCGAGCGCCTGCTCGGGCGACACGTAGTCCGTCGTGCCGAGCACGCGCCCGTCGGCGGTCAGACCCTCCTGGTGCAGGGTGCGCGCGATCCCGAAGTCGGTGACCTTGGCGGCGCCCTCCTCGTCGATGAGGACGTTCTGGGGCTTGACGTCGCGATGGACGATCTGGCGCTCGTGGGCGGCGCCGAGCGCGCGCGCGATCTCGATCGCGTAGGCGATCGACTCCGAGACCGACAGCTTGGAGTTGCGGCGGATGCGCTGCTTGAGCGTCTCGCCTTCGACGTACTCAAAGACGATGTACGGCGTCGGATGGTCCGGATCGCCCTCCTCGCCGGCGTCGATGACGCCGACGATGTTCGGGTGGTTTAGCTGTGCGACGGCGCGCGCCTCGCGGCGGAAGCGCTCCAGCTGATCGGAGTCGCCGGCGATCTCGCGGTGCATGAGCTTGATCGCCACCTGGCGTTCGAGCACGGTGTCAAAGGCGCGGTAGACCGTCGACATGCCGCCCAACCCGACCTGTGCGTCGAGGCGATAGCGGTTGGAGAGCAGCGTGCCGACGGGTGATGCCATGGGCCTATTGTGCAGTCGTGCGCGGGCGGCGCACGCCAACTGCTACCCGATTGCCGATCCGCAAGGGATGTTGCGTCGATCAGCCCCGCTCGATCTGTCCGGCGCGGTCATTGATCGTGCCGATCCGGGCGCTGCCGGGGTGGTGGGCGGCGAGCAGTGCGACGGCCTCGTGGGCGTCGGCCCCGGCGACGACGGCGACGAATCCACACCCCATGTTGAAGACCTCCCACATCTCGGCTTCCGCGACCGCCCCGCAGCGGGCGATGAGGCCGAAGATCGGGGGCACCGCCAGCGGCGTGTCGACCGTGAAGCCGACCGCCTCGTTCAGGCGCCGCAGGTTGTCCAGGCCGCCGCCGGTGATGTGGGCGAGGCCGTGCACGTCGATCGGCGAGGCCAGCAGCGCGAGGATCGCGCGCACGTAGATGACCGTCGGCTCCAGCAGCGCGTCGGCGATCGAGGCGCCGTGCAGCTCTGGCGGTGTGTCGTCGAGGGCCAGGCCGCCTTGCTGCAGGAGGGCGTGGCGCGCCAGCGTGTAGCCGTTGGAGTGCAGCCCGCTGGAGGGCAGGCCGATGAGCGCGTGACCCGGCTCGATCGTCGCGCCGGTGACGAGCGCGTCGGGGGCGACCGTGCCGAAGGCGGCGCCGCAGAGGTCGAAGCCGTGCGGGCTGGGGTGACCGCGGATCAGCTCGGGCAGGACGGCGAGCTCGCCGCCGGGGATCTCGATCCCGGCCTGCTCGGCCCCGGCCTTCAGGCCCGTCGCGATCTGCGCGAGCGCGGCCGGGTCGGGCTGTTCGACGGCGAGGTAGTCGAGCATGGCGATCGGCTCGGCGCCGACGCAGATGAGGTCGTTGACGTTCATCGCGATGCAGTCGATCCCGACGGTGTCCAGGCGTCCGGTCTGCTCGGCGACGACGAGCTTGGAGCCGACGCCGTCGGTGCACAGCGCGATCGCGAGGTCCTCCGACACGCGCAGCACGCTGGCGTAGTGGCCCGGGCCGAGCAGCGAGCGGCTGGGCCGGCCGGGCTGGATCGTGCGCAGCACGTCGACGAGCGCACGCACGCCCGCGTCGCTTGAGGCGATCGAGACTCCAGCGGCGGCGTAGGCGTCCTCGGGCACGGGCAGCGAACCTAGACCATCGGCGGCCGTGTCTGCCGAGTCCCCGCCGGCGAGCCGATAGCGGTTTCGGGGCGGATATGACCCCGAAAACGCCATGACCGTCGCTCAGCTCAGCGACGGACCGCCCGGAGGCGCTTCACCGCCAGCGTCGCCAGCCCCAGCCGGTACGCCGCGTAGGGCAGCAGCGAGTGGCCGCGCTCGACGTGACGGATGATCCGCACGGAGGCGAGCGTCGCCGCGAACGACGCCGCGGTGCCGACGCCGAACCCGAGCGCGGTGCCGCGTGGCAGCCCGCGCTGCGCCAGCCGGGTGCCCTTCAGCAGCGTCGCGCCGACGATGATCGGCAGCGCGCAGTGGCGGGAGAGGACGCTGGCATCCTCGCGCGCGAAGCCACGCGCCCGCGCGGCGGCGAGCGTCGCCCCGTTGCGCGAGACCCCCGGCATGAGCGCGCAGGCCTGCGCGAGCCCGAGGCACAGGGCGTCGCGGGCGTCCGCTTCTTCGCGCCCCCGCTGGAGGCCGCCGGCGAGATCCGCCGCCACCATCGCCAGCGAGCCCGCCACGAGCCCGGCCGCGG
>JBBSQG010000220.1:0-5723 GCA_038258125.1 Solirubrobacterales bacterium | reverse complement strand
TGGGCAGGCCGCAGTTCCGGCACGGTGCCTGCAACCCGTCGTCGCTCACGCTGCGTCATCCGTCGCGTCGCTGCCCTCGGGCGCGTCGGCCGGCCCCGGCCCGCGGCCCGGGTTCGGGCCGGGACCGAACGGCGGACGCAGCTCCTCGGGCGTCACGGCGGTATCGACCGAATCAGCGCGCGGCACCTCGGGCATAGTGCGAACCTTGTCGCCGCGCTTCACCCGCAGCTTGTAGTGCGCGTGGACCGGCTTCCAGCGCTCGATGCAGCGGGCCACGGCCATCTGCGTCTCCGGCGGCAGCGACTGATCGCACATCACCTCGAATGATGCGGAACGGGCGGGCGGTGGTGCGTCATCAGCGCTCTCGCTCACCGTCACGCCACCGTGGTCGTTGATGCGGATCGAGATCGACGGGAAGAAGAGGCTCAGCGCGAGCTGCAGCCCGGCGCGCGTGCCGCGCAGGCGGGCGAGCTCGCCTGCGCGGCGGACCGCCTCGCGGCGCTGGTCGGGTGGCAGGCTCTCGACCTCGTCGACGCCCAGCCAGCT
Source organism: Solirubrobacterales bacterium (assembly GCA_038258125.1). Lineage (GTDB taxonomy): Bacteria > Actinomycetota > Thermoleophilia > Solirubrobacterales > Solirubrobacteraceae > CADCVQ01. The sequence goes on along the minus strand of JBBSQG010000220.1, from coordinate 5,177 downwards.
GGCCAGGCCGTCCAGCGCGTGCTCGGGCGCGAGGTCGGCGTCGAGGTGCGCCGGCAGCGAGTCGAGCGTTGCGACGATCGGATCGAGCACCTCCTCCAGCGCATGCAGGAAGCGCATGACGAACGGCGGCGGCTGGTCGCGCGTCGCGTTGTGGTTACGGCGGTAGATGTCCGGCACGCCGTTGCGCAGATGGCGGCGCACCGAGACGGTCGCCGGGGCGTCGGACAGCAGCGGGCGGTCGGGGCCCGCGCCGTTGACGCTGATGTCGTGGGCGGTGGCCACGGGCCGCTCAGGTCCCTCGCATGGTCGCCTTCACGATATGGGTGCCCGAGGCGATCGTCTCGTCGGGCTCGAGCACGATGTGCGAGCCGGCCGGCTCCGGCGCCTGACGACCCGACACGAGGTCGGCGCGGTAGATGCGCAGCAGGCGGACGTACTCGACACCGGCGATCCCGTGCACGACGCCGTACAGCTCGCCCTGGTTGAGCGTGCGGCCGAACTGCCAGCCGGTGCCGAGCTCGCCTGGCAGGCCGCCGACGAGCGGGTTGAGGAAGCGATACAGCTCACGCAGCGTCTCCTCGCGGATGCGCACGATGTCGGCCAGCGGCTCGGTCTGCAGCTCGACGACGACGCTGACGCCGCGCAGACGCACCGGCGCGACCTGCAGCGTCGCGCCGAGCAGGCGGCGCTCGTCGAGGTGCGTGGCGACCTCGTCGAGCAGCAAACGCGGCGGCTGCAGCTCCTCAAACTCCATCCGCCGGTCGGCGGGATGGACGCGGGGCAGGATCCGCACGGTGACGGCGCTCGCCTCGTCGGGCGGGACGCAGACGGCCCGCGCGACGCGCGGCGAAGCTTCGCGCGCGAGGTGCTCGAAATCCTCGGCCGTGACCGCGCGGTGGCGCGCGCGCAGCTCCATCGCTCCGCGCTGGCGCACGCTCTGCAGCCCCTCGGGGTCCACGCCGCCGCGCGCGGCCGACGGGTTGGCGACCGAAGCGATGCCCGCCGGGCCGCTCTTGAGCACCGACAGCGCGCCCGGCGCGACGTTGCCGCGCAGGCCGCCGCCGAAGCGGTAGCGCGACATCCGCAGCTGCGCGCCCTTCGCCGGCAGCGCGCCGTAGAAGCGCCAGTCGCCGTCGGCCTGGCGCACGGCCGGTGCGAGCTCGATGGTCCCGGTCGCCGGGTCGCAGACATAGATGCGGTCGCCGGGGCCGCCGTCGACGAAGGACTCCTGGGCGCGCCAGCGCTCCCAGACGCTCGTGTCGGGCTCGCGGACCTCCAGCCACTCGTCCTCGGCGGGCGCGATCATCGGCGAGCGCAGCACGTTGAAGGTCTGCCCCGGCGTGCCGTCGCTCTCGCCGATCACCTCGCGGTCGATGTGCTCGGAGTGCTGGCACAGCAGCGTCGCCCCGATCGGCGAGGCGGTGATCGAGGAGACCTCCGGCGGGCGCTCGTAGGCCGCCTCGCCCGCCTCCTGCGACGAGGCGACGCGACAGCGCAGCCAGTGCAGGCGATGACCGGCGAGCGGCAGCCGCATGGAGTTGAGCGCCAGCTCGAGCAGCACCTCGCCGCTGCCGAAGTTGAAGCCGCCTGTGGTGTCGTCGAGCACGGTGACGCGCTCCCAGACAAGCTCGCCGGCCGGCGTCTCGCCGGTCCCCAGCTCCCAGCGCAGGGGCGGGCGCCGCGGGTCGATGCCGGCGCCGCGGGCCGGGTCGGCGTCGACCTCGACGCGCATGAGCAGCTTCGACAGCGACTCGTCGAAGCCGAGGTGGATCGCGTCGCCGAGCACCGGCACGGCCGAGAACGCGGCGCGGTCGGGACCGACCGGGCGCGCCACCCCGACGTCGACGGGCACGTCGCGCACGAGGCCGTCGCGGTGGGTGACGTAGGCCGCGGGAATCAACGGCTCGATCGTCCGGCTCTCGACGACCTCGAACACGACCGACTCCTCGTAGGCCGTGCGCACCGTGCCGACCTCGGTCTCGCCGGCGGCGATCGTCATCGGCTCGGTCGGCGCCGCCGTCAGCGTGAAGCGGACGTTCGCGCGCGCCGGCGTGGGCGGGCGCAGCGGCACGCCGAGCAGCTCGAGCAGGCGGACGTAGATCTTGTCCGGGACGCGGTTGAGCCGGTAGGTCGTCATCTCGGTCATCCAGGCGAACAGCTCTATGAGCGTGATGCCGGGATCGGAGACGTTGTGCTCGGTCCACTCGGGGCAGCGCTGGGCGATCCGTGTGCGCGCCTCCGAGACGAGCTCCTGAAAACCGCGATCGTCAAGCTCGATCTCGGGAAGCCTCACCATGCCACCACCTCCGCGTCGACGATCTCGTCGTCCGCGCCTTCCTCCTCGGGGATGATGTAGAAGGGGTGCACGAGGTTGCGCACGCCCGGCACGTCGGGAATCTCGTAGGTCAGCACGATGTTCAGGCAGCCCTCGCTCTGCTGGTCGAGGTCGAAGTCGATCGCCTGCACGCTGGCGCGCGGCTCCCAGCGCTCGATCGCCGCGCGGACGGCGCTCTCGATCGCGCCGAACGCGGCCGGATCGAGGACGTCGAAGACGTGCTCGTGGACGGCGCAGCCGAACTCCGGGCGCATCGGCCGCTCGCCGGGCGCTGTAGCGAGGATGATCGCGATCGCCTGCTCGATGTCGGTCTCGCCGGAGGCCAGCGCGAGCGCGCCGCGCTGGTCGACGCCGAGCGGGAAGGCGAGCCCCGAGCCGAGCTGGGCGCTCATCCGAGCATCACCGTGGCCCCGGACAGCTGCAGGATGCCCGACGCCTGGACCTGCACGATCGAGCCCTTGAGCTGCAGCAGCGCGTTGGACTCGACGGTGACCGGTGCCGTCGAGCTGATCTTCAGCGGGCCGCTGGCGGCGATCTCGACGCCCATCTTGCCGGTCATCTTGATCTGACCGGTCGTCTCGATCGTGATCGCGCTCGGTGGGCCGCCCTGGCTGGCGACGATCTTCATGTCCTTGCCGGCGGTGATCGAGATCGGCCCCTGCTTGGCGGTGACCGTCATGTCCTTCATCGACTCGACGATGACCTTCTCCTTCGTCGCGACGTCGAGGTCGCGCGGGAAGCGGGCGGCGAACGAACTCGTCGTCTTCGTGAGGTCGGCGCCCGGCTTCTCCTTGCCGTTGTAGAGGCAGCCGAGCACGAACGGGCGGCGCACGTCGCCGTGCTCGAAGGCGAGCACGACCTCGTCGCCGACGTGCGGGATCGCCACCGCGCCGCGCTCCTGGCCGGAGGCCCCGCGGACGATGCGCGCCCAGTCGCTCTCGATGTTCTCGCCGAGGGTCGGGTACTTGACCTTGACGCGGCCGAGCTTGTCGGGATCGCTGTTGTCGGTGACGAGGGCGATGACGAGGTGGTCGGCGAATGCGGCGACGGCGCCGTGCCCGTTGCCGTTGATCGCCTGCGCGAGCGGACGCCCGCCGCCGCCGAGCGTCAGTCGGGTCTGGTAGCCGCGGCTGCCGTAGACGTGGACCGCCGAGACGATCCGGTGCACCCCGCCGAAGCGCTTGCCGACACCGGAGATCTTCACGTACTCGCCGGCCAGCAGCAGCGGGTTGCCGCTGGCCACCGCTTCGGCCTGCACGCGCTGATGGCCAAGGTGGCCGGCGATCGCCTTCGCAGCCGCGTCGACATCGCCGGCAGTCGAGACGCGCGCGGTGACGACCGCGGCCTTCGTCCCGTTCGTCGCGCTGGCGACGGCACTGTCCTCGACGGACGTCGAAGCCTTCGGCTTCGCCGACTTCTCGATCGCCTTCTTCTGCTTCGGATCCCAGCCGTGGACGGTCACCTCGGCGACCTGCCCGACGCTCGAGACGCGTGGGCGGAAGCGGTCGAGGGTCTCGCCCCAGATCAGCTCGGCGACCTCCGACTTCGTCTTCGCCGGATCGATGATGTGCAGCTTGCCGCCGGCGACATCGAGCTCGCCGCCGTGGTTGGAGACGAGGTTGGAGAGGAAGGTCCAGTCGGTCTCGCCGACCTGGTGCAGGACCTCGGCCGGGCCGCCGGGCAGCGTGGCGATCGTGCCGACGCTGAGTCCGTTCTCGCCCGCCACCTTCCTGGCGACGTCGCTGACGGTGACCTGGCGCAGCGTGCGCGTCGTCGTCTGACGGTGCATGCGATGGGACTTGTCGTGTCCGGTGACGATCAGCTCGAGCACGGGCTGACCGCCGGGGCGCGAGCCGAGCTCGGCCTCGACGGTCGTGATCTCGCCGTCGAACACCGGTTTCAGGCCGGCCGTGCCCTGCGGCGCCGCGAGCTTGACCGACAGCGGCGCGCCGAGCTTGAAGCGGGCGTCGTCGATCACCTTCAGGCCGTCGCTGCCGTCGGGATCGGCCTCGGAGATTCGCAGCGTGCACACGTCGGGCAGCGCGGTCGTCGTCTCGACGCGGACCTCCAGCAGCTGGCTGAGCAGCGTCGGATCGAGCTCACTGCCGCCGAGCGTGACCTTCAGCCCGGCCGCGAGATCGGTCGCCTTCAAGGTCACGTGGTCAGCTCCGGGATCGTCAGGCGGCGGCCGGGGCGCAGCCTGAGCGGGTCGTGGATGTCGTTGGCGCGCGCGATCGCGCGCCAGCGCGTGGCGTCGCCGTAGGCCTGGTAGGCGAGCGAGGGCAGCGAGTCACCTTCGCAGACGATGCACGACGAGCCGGCCTCGGCGGCGCGCGTCGTCGGGTTCTGCGCGGCCGCTGTCCCGCTGCCCGAACGCGGATCGGGTGCGACCTGCAAGAGCTCCATCCGCGTCCAGGCCCGGACCGGCTCGCCATCGGCCTTGAAGAGCACGAACTGCACGTCCAGGCGGGTCGGCACGGCCTTGAAGGACTCAAACGCCCCCCAGCGGAACGTGACCGTCGGCGGCGCCTTGCCGGCCGAGCCCGCGCCGCCGGAGGGGACCTCCATCATCTTGAACAGCGCGTCGGTGATCGGGCGCACGCTCGGCTTCGCCGGCTTGGAGAGCGTCACGTCGAAGAGCAGCTCGACGGTCATCTCGCGCGGCTGGCCGCCGACGAACTGCGGCGTCCCGAAGCTCGCCCCGGGCACGGTCTGGACCTGGTAGCTGTTGGCCTTGGAGAGCGTGTACTGGGCCGGGTTGAAGAGGCAGTCGATCGGTGATTGTCCCTCGATCTCGAGCTTGGCGCGCTGCACGGTGCTCGCCGCGGGGGCGCCGGCGGCG
>JBBSQG010000219.1:0-5725 GCA_038258125.1 Solirubrobacterales bacterium | reverse complement strand
CGATCCGCGGCGGCGAGGGCGACGACGAGATCATCGAGAAGGGGTTTGGCAACGACAAGCTGCTGTCCGGCGGCCCCGGCGACGACGTCATCCGCGGCGGCCGCGGCTCGGACCGGCGGATGCTCGGCGACGACGGCAACGACGAGCTGTTCGGTGAATCGGGCACCGATCAGATGAGCGGCGGACGTGGCGACGACACCGTCGACGGCGGACGCGGCGGCGACAACATGCGCGGCGACGAGGGCAACGACATCCTGCGCGGGGGGCGCGGCAACGACCGTCTTGACGGCGGTCCTGGGCAGGACCGCCTCGACGGCAGCTCGGGCAGCGATGACCTGCAGGGCGGCGACGACAACGACGAGCTCGTCGGCGGCCCAGGCGTCGACACGCTGCGCGGCGGTCCGGGCGACGACTCGATCCGCGCCGCCGACGACAGCGCCGACATCGTCGAGTGCGGACCGGGCAACGACACCGTCTACGTGGAGGAGGACGCCCCGAACCGCGATCGCCTGAGCGACTGCGAGCTCGTCGTGCCGGTGCCGGCAGAGGCGGCCAACGACGACGAGCTGCCATCGATCATCCAGGGCACGCTGGGCAACGACCTGCTGCAGGGCACCGACGACGACGACTCGATGTTCGGCAAGCTCGGCGATGACCGCCTGTTCGGCGGCCGCGGCGACGACTACGTCGACGGCGAGGACGGCGACGACGAGCTGCACGGCGGTCCGGGCAACGACATCATCGCCGGCCGCGACGGTGCCGACGAGATCCACGGCGACGCCGGCAACGACCGCATCACCGGCGATCGCGGCAACGACCGCATCTTCGGCGACGAGGGCAACGACGAGATCTTCGGCAACCTCGATTCCGACGTCATCGAGGGCGGGCCGGGCGACGACCGCATCAACGTCGTCGCCGGCGGCATCGACGCGGTCTCCTGCGGACCAGGTCGGGACACGGTGTTCGCGTCGGCCGCCGACATCGTCAGCCTCGATTGCGAGGACGTGCGGCGGTGAGATGACCTCGGCGCGGGAGTCGCCGGGTGACGGGAGAGCCTCATCGGGCTGCCCGGCGACGGCCGTGCACGGACCCCGACGGCTACCGCGTCGAGCTGATCGACGGCGACTTTCAGACCCGGCAGGTTCCCGCGCCCGGCGGATAGGCCAAGCCGGCGGCGGGGGGGAGCGCGGGCTCGAGCAGCCCGATCAGGCCCTGCACGGCCCCGATCGCAGGCGCGTCCGGCACGTAGTCAAGCGGCGCGACCCCGATCCGCTCGGCCGCCGCGATGCCGTCGTCGGCGGGGACGGAGGCCAGCACCTCGTGGTCGATCAGCCGTTCGACGTGGCGCACGTCGTGCTCGCCGCGCACGCGGTTGGCGACGAAGACGATCGACGCCTCCGCGTTCTGCAAGCGAGCGACCTTCGCGACCCGACGCGCTGTCAGGGCCGACTGCGCGGTCGGTAGCACGACGACGACGTAGATCTGCGCGTAGGGCGCCCAGTCGCGCGCGATCTGGTGCGGGCCGGCCGACAGGTCGCCGATCAGCGTCCAGTCGGCGTACTCGGGCGCGTGCACGAGGCCGCGCGCGGTCTCCCAGAAGCTCTTGCTCGCGCCCAGGGTCGGTCGCGAGCCCTCGCGGCCGACCTTGCCGCGCCCCAGAACGCGGACGCCGTCGGGCGCCGGCCGCGAGAAGCGCTGCGCGGCGACGGCCGCCGTGATGCCCTCGGCCCAGCCCCACTGGCCCATCTCGTCCTGCCGGGATGCCTGCAGCATCGGCGGTGGGACGGGCTCGGGGTCGGTGCCGAGGCTCAGCGTGACCCCCGGCAGCGGGTCGGAGTCCAGCACCAGCACGGGCGTGCCGGTGCGCCCGACGAGGCGCGCCATCGTCCCGGCGATCGTCGACTTGCCCGAACCGCCCTTGCCGACGATCGCGACCCGGATGGGCGCGCTTGCGTCCATGGTTTCCACCGCGGTCAGGCGGTGACGAACTGGCCTGCGAGTCGCTCGGCGAGCGCCACCACGGCGGCGACTCCGGGAGCCTCGGGATCGAGGTCGATCGGCGCGTTGCCGTCGCGGTCGGCCTCGGCGATGACGGCGTCCTCGGGGATGACGTACAACTCGCGATCGCCGAGCGCCTCGCGGATCAGCTCGAGGTCGGCGTCGTCGCAGACGCGGTTAGCGAGCACGATCACTTCGGCACGGTCGGTCGCGAGCCCGATCGCGCGGCGCGCGACGTCCAGCGACTTGCCGGTCGGGTTGGCGACGACGAGCACGACGTCGACATCTCCGGGCTTCAGCCCTTCGAGCGTGCCGACGCCGGCCTCGAGATCGCAGAGCACGGTTCGCTCGCCGTGCTCGAGCTGGCGCACGAGGTTGACGGGGTTGACGCCGCAGCACATGCAGCTGGCCGTTACGAAGTCCACGCGCGAGGCCACGACGAGCCGGACGCCGTCGGGGGCGTCGGTGCCGAAGCGCTGCACGACGCCCTCGATCGTCGTCTCGTGCTCCGCATCGTCGTCCTCCAGCGCCTGGCGGGCGGCGAGCAGGTTCTCGGTCTGATCGGCGCCGACGCCGAGCGAGACGCCGAGCATCGGGTTCTGGTCGGCGTCGAGCGCTAGCACGGTGTGGCCGCGCTGCGCGAGCGCACGGGCGAGTGTTCCTGAGACGGTCGTCTTGCCGACGCCGCCCTTTCCGGCGACTGCGATCTTCATAGCTGCATCACACCGGCGACTGTAGTCCACTTGATGTGTGGGGACTAGATGTGCCAGACAGATAGCGAACATTGGACCGAGGCGTCACCTGGTGAGTCGCCTCGCGGGCTCAGTCCTCGCGCGACGGCCGCCGGCGCCCGCGCTTGCGCTCCGACGCCCGTCGCTTGGCCTCCACCCGTCGCGCCCGTGCGGCCCGACTGGGCTTCGTCGCGCGCCGCGTTCGCTGGACCTCCAGCCCGCGGGCGATGCGCCCGGCGAGGCGCTCCAGCGCGAGCGCGCGGTTGCGCGTCTGGGAGCGCGCGTCCTGCGCGACCGCACGGATGACGGGGCCGCAGCGCGCCGTCAGCCGGGCCTTCTGGGCGTCGCTGAGCGTCTGTGAGGCGCCGATCTCAAAGCTCGCCTCGATCCGCGAGGCGGTCACGTTGGCGTGCTGGCCACCGGGCCCAGAGGATCGGCTGGCGCGCACGACGACCTCCTCGAGCGGAAGCGCCAGGTTCGCGTTGATCGGCAGCGCATCGGGCATCCTCACATTAGAGTCGCATCTATGACTGCAAACCTCGCCCTCAACCTCACGCGGACGGCTGCCGAGCACCCCGAGGAGCTCGCGGTCAAGCTCGACGACGCGGCGTTCAACTACGGCCTGCTCGAAAACGCCAGCCAGCGAGTGTCGGCGATGCTCAAGAGCAAGGGCGTCGGCCCCGGCGATCGCGTCGGGATCATGCTGCCCAACGTTCCCTACTTCCCGGCCGTCTACTACGGCGTGCTGCGCGCGGGTGCCGTCGTCGTGCCGATGAACGTCCTGCTCAAGGGCCGCGAGGTCGGCTTCTACCTCTCCGACCCGCAGGTCAAGGTGCTCTTTGCCTGGCACGGCTTCATGGAGGCCGCCGAGGCGGGGGCGAAGGAGGCCGGCGACGTCGAGATCGTCCCGGTCAAGCCGGGGGAGATCGAGGGGCTGATCTTCGCCCACGAGCCCGACCCCGACGTGCACGAGTGCGCCGGCGACGAGACCGCGGTGATCCTCTACACCTCGGGCACGACCGGCCGTCCGAAGGGCGCCGAGCTCACACACGACAACCTGAGCCACAACGTGAAGGCCGCCGTCAGCCTGTTCGACATCAGCGTCGGCGACGTCATCTTCGGCGGCCTTCCGCTGTTTCACTCCTTCGGCCAGACGTGCACGATGAACGCGGCGATCGCCTGCGGCGCCTGCGTCACGCTGCTGCCCCGCTTCGACGCGGGCAAGGCGCTGGAGATCATCGAACGGGACACGTGCAGCATCTTCGAGGGCGTGCCGACGATGTACGGCGCGTTGCTGCACCACGCCGACCGCGACAGCTGCGACGTCTCGAGCCTGCGCGTCTGCGCGTCGGGCGGCGCATCGCTGCCCGTCGAGGTGCTGCGCGGCTTCGAGGAGTGCTTCGGCTGCAAGGTGCTCGAGGGCTACGGGCTGAGCGAGACCTCGCCCGTGGCCTCCTTCAACCATCCCGACCGCGAGCGCAAGCCCGGCTCGATCGGCACCCCGATCAAGGGCGTGCAGTTCAAGCTCGTCGACGACGACGGCAACGAGGTCGCACAGGGCGAGATCGGCGAGATCCTCATCAAGGGCCACAACGTCATGAAGGGCTACCTCAACCATTCCGAGGCGACGGCCGAGGCGATCCAGGACGGCTGGTTTGCCTCTGGCGACCTGGCCCGCATGGACGAGGACGGCTACTACTTCATCGTCGATCGCAAGAAGGAGCTGATCATCCGCGGCGGCTACAACGTCTACCCGCGCGAGATCGAGGAGGTGCTCTACGAGCACGCCGCGGTGCGCGAGGCAGCGGTCGTCGGCGTGCCGCACGCCGAGCTCGGCGAGGAGGTTGGCGCGGCGATCGCCTTGAAAGACGGCGCCGAAGTCGAGATCGAGGAGCTGCGGGCGTTCGTCAAGGAGCAGGTCGCGGCCTACAAGTACCCGCGCCACATCTGGTTCGTCGACGAGCTGCCGAAGGGGCCGACGGGCAAGATCCTCAAGCGCGAGATCGCGCCCCCCGCGTAGCGGCGCGGCAATCTGACACCCTCTGGCGCGGTTCGCGCCGCGAGCCGCCAGGCGCCATGCGATACGACCTCATCATCATCGGGATGGGCTCCGCCGGCATGGTGGCGGCGCAGTTCGCGACGCAGCTCGGCGTCAAGGTCGCGGTTGCCGAGCGCGACCGGCCGGGCGGCGACTGCCTGTGGACGGGCTGCGTCCCGTCCAAGGCGCTGCTGGCGTCGGCCAAGGCGGCACACACGATCGCTCACGCCGACGCCTACGGCCTCGAGGCGTTCGCGGCGCGCGCCGACACAGCGCGAGTCTGGGCGCGGCTGAAGGCGATCCAGGCGCAGATCGCGGCGACCGACGACGATCCCGACCGCTTCCGCGCGCTCGGCGTCGATGTGCTCGCGGGCGCGGCGCGGCTGACGTCGCCGACGACCGTCCGCGTCGCCGACGAGAAGCACACGACGCGCTTCGTGCTGCTGGCCACCGGCAGTCGCCCGGCGCTGCCGCCGATCGACGGGCTCCAGGCCGCCGCGCCGCTGACGAGCGAGCAGATCTTCGCGCTGGACCGCGCGCCGGCCAGCCTCGTGATGATCGGTGGCGGGCCGATCTCGATCGAGCTCGCGCAGGCGCTCGCCCGGCTCGGAGCCAAGGTGACCGTGCTCGAGCGCGGCCCGAGGGTGCTCGCACGCGAGGAGCCCGCGCTTGCCGAGCGGCTCGTAGCGCAACTGCGGGCCGAGGGCGTCACCATCGTCACCGACGTGGCGGTGCAGCGCGTCGTGGTGGAGGCGAGCACCGGCATGAAGACCGTGCACGCCGGCGAGCGCACATGGCGGGCGGTGGAGATCTTCGTCGGTGCCGGTCGGGCGGCGAACGTCGAGCGGCTGGGGTTGGAGGAGGCCGGCGTGAAGCTCGGCGCCGACGGCGTTCTCGTCGATGGCGGGCAGCGCTCGAGCGCCAAGGCGGTCTACGCCGCCGGCGACGTCGCCGGCGG
>JBBSQG010000218.1:0-5756 GCA_038258125.1 Solirubrobacterales bacterium | reverse complement strand
GGCGAGCACGTCGGCCGCCGTGAGATCGGCGCCGTCGCCGCCATCATCGCGGGCGTCACGGCGATCGCCCTGGCCGACCCGCAGCGCGGCGAGGATGCGGCACCCGGCCTGGCCTTCCTGCTCGTCGCCGGCGCGCTGGCGCTGCTGGCGCTGAGCGCGTTCGTCCCGCGCGCGCAGCGCTCGGGCTCCAACGGGCTGCTCGCCGCGGCCATCGCCGCCGACACGCTCGCCGCGCTCGGCGCCGTGCAGGCGGCGCACGCGCTGCCCGATCTCCTGCCGGCGCTCGGATGGTGCCTGCTGGCGGCCGGCGGCGGGGTCGCCGCGATCGCCGCCGAGAGCGCCGTGCTGCAGCGTCGCGGCGCCGCGCGCGTGGCACCGATCGTGCTGGCCGGCCAGGTCGCCGTGCCGGTCGCGCTCGCGCCGCTGATCATCGGCGAGCGCTGGGGCGACGCGCCGTTGCTCGTCTGCGGCCTGGCGCTCGTCATCGCCGGCAGCGCGTGGCTGGCCAGGTCAGCCGGCGTGGGCCGGCTCGCGCTCGGCCAGCCCGAGCACGAGGTCGGCAGCGGCGGGTAGCTCGGGCAGCTGGGGTCCGAGCGGTGGCGCGGTGATCGCGTGGACGAGCGCGTGGGCGAGCTCAGGGCGGGTCTTCGCCACCGCCACCAGGCCGAGCTTCTCGTAGGCGCGGTTGTTGAAGCGGATGTGGCCGCGCGGCCAGCCGTAGGAGATGACGCGCGTGTCGCACATGAGCGCCTCGAGCACGGTCAGCCCGGCCGTCGCGTGGATCAGCACGTCGGCGGCGGCCAGCAACAGGAGCATCTTGTCGGTGAAGCCCCAGATCTGGACGCGCTCGTTCGTGCCGTAGGCCGCCTCCATGCGCGCGCGGGCCTTCTCGTTGCTGCCGACGAGGACCACGACCGTCCCGGCGCTGTAGTGCAGCGCGGTGTCGGTGGCACCCTGCAGGTCGCCGATGCCCCAGCCGCCGCCGGAGACGACGACGAGCGAGCCGCGCGTCGAGATCCCAAGCTCCTCGCGCGCGACGTTGCGCTCGGGCGGGTCGGTGAAGCGCGGGTCCGACGTCAGCCCGTGGACGGCCTCGATGCGCGTCCTCGGCCCTGCGATCGAGCGCACCTCGGGCTCGGACTCGGGGTGTGTGATGAGGTGCAGGTCGATCCCCGGATGGGCCCAGTAGCGCAGCGCCGCGAGGTCGGTGATCGCGCTCACCGCGGGCACCCTGAGTCGGCCGTCGAGGCGCATGCGCCCGAACAACTCGGTCCAGATCGGGTACGTCGATACGACGACCTCGGATGGGTGCGCCGCGAGATAGGTCGCGAAGCGCTTGGCCAAGAGCTTGTCGATGACCGGTGAGCCGACCTGGCGCGTCAGAGCCAGCCGCGAGCCGAGGACGTAGCCGGCCTCGAAGACGAGGCTGCCCGCGGTCGAGTCCAGCGACGAGGCGCCACCGATGATCCCGCGCGCGACCGGCCCGGCGATCGGCAGGCCGTCGATCACGGTGGCGGTCGCGCCGCGATCGCGCAGGGCGGTGGCGAGGACTTCGGCGGGAACGTCGTGGCCGGCGCCGATCGAGGCGGAGAAGATGGAGACGGTGGTCATTCGGGTTATCTTCGCAGCGTGCGCCCTCCGCGGCAGGTCGACTGACGGATGCGCCGGCGCAAGCACTGGGGCTGGGGCTACGAGGACGACGGCTGGTCGACCGCGCAGCTGCGCGTCGCGTCGCCGGGCCTTCAGGAGCACCTGCGGATCGTCGGCGACGGCGAGGTCCGCGAGGCCGTGCCGCTCGACGAGGTCTGGCTCCCCGCCCCGCGCGTCGCGCCACCCGACGATCTGCGCGCGATCTGCGCGGGTGACACGTACACGCGCGCCGCGCACGCCTGGGGCAAGTCCTACTGCGACGTGGTGCGCGGCTTCAACGGCCAGTTCGACTTCCCGCCCGACGTCGTCGCGCGCCCGCGCGGCGAGCGTGACGTGGAGGCCGTCCTGGAGTGGGCGGCGGGCGCGAACCTCGCCGTGGTGCCGTTTGGCGGCGGGACGAGCGTGAGCGGCGGCGTGCAGTGCGAGGTCCCGGCCCGCTTCGACGGCGTCGTCTCGCTCGACCTCGGGGCGATGGACCGCGTCCTGCAGATCGACGACGTCTCGCGCGCCGCGCTGATCCAGGCCGGGGCCACCGGGCCGGTCCTGGAGCAGCAGCTGCGCGCGCTGGACCTGACGCTGCGCTTCTATCCACAGTCCTTTGAGCTGTCGACGCTCGGCGGCTGGATCGCCACCCGCGCCGGCGGGCACTTCGCGACTGTCGAGACGCGCATCGACGACCTCGTCGAGTCCGTGCGGGCGATCACGCCGGCCGGTGAGTGGGAGTCACGGCGCCTACCCGGCTCGGGCGCAGGCGTCTCGCCCGACGGCCTGCTGCTCGGCTCGGAGGGGATCCTCGGCGTGCTGACCGAGGCCTGGGTGCGCGTGCGCCCGCGGCCGCAGGCCAACTCGCTGGCGGCAGTGCGCTTCGCGACGTTCGCCGCCGGGATCGACGCGCTGCGGGCGATCGCCCAGTCGGGGTTGCGGCCCTCCAACTGCCGCCTGATCGACGCCGAGGAGGCGCGCATGACGGGCGCCTGCGACGGTACCGCCGCGCTGCTCGTGCTCGGCTTCGAGGGCCCCTCGGAGGCGGTGATGCCGGTCGGCGAGCTGCTCGACCGCGCGCTGCACCTGTGCGCCGAGGCCGGCGGCGAGTGGGACGACGCGGCGGTACGGCGGCCGCGCTTCGCCGGCGACCCGGCCGGCAGCGGCGACGCCGTCGGCGCCTGGCGGGCGGCCTTCTTCCGCGCGCCGTACCTGCGCGACGCGTTCGTCGCGATCGGGATCCTCAGCGAGACCTTCGAGACGGCGGTGACGTGGGAGCGCTTCGCGGCCCTGCACGCAAGCGTCACCACCGCCGCGGGCGAGGCGATCGGGCCAGGCGGGCGGATCACCTGCCGGATCTCGCACGTCTACCCCGACGGTCTGGCGCCGTACTTCACGGTGCTCGCCCCGGCCCGCCGCGGTGAGGAGATCGAGCAGTGGGGCCAGATCAAGGCCACCGTCAGCGACGCGCTGCTCGCCGCCGGCGGCACGATCACCCACCATCACGCGATCGGCCGCGACCACCGCCCCTGGTATGACCGCCAGCGGCCGGATGCTTTCGCCGCCGCGCTGCGGGCGGCCAAGCGCGCCGTCGACCCGCGCGGGCTGCTCAACCCGGGAGTGCTGATCGACGACGTGACGGCTACATGACAAGACCGTCATATGACGAGGTCGTCATGTGCTGCGGCGATGGCGGCAATGGCGCCGCCGGCGCCGCGGCACAAGCAGGATTGGACGCGGCCGCTCGGGCCGCAGATCGTCTCGTCTCGCCGCCTACCGCGGCAGGAACACGACCCGGTCGCGCAACCGCTCGACGGCATTGCCGTCGAGGTCGATCACGCCGCCGAGGTCGTGGATCGAGGCGAAGCCGTTGAGCTCGGCGCGCAGCTCGACGATCCTCGTGGCGATCGCCTCGTCGATGCCGGGAAGCGCCGCGAGCGCGCCGGCCGACGCGTTGTTGACGTCGATCAGACCGGCGGCCTGCGCACCCGGCTTGTCAGGTCGCCCGATGCCGAGCTCGAGCGCCAGCTCGGGCTGCTCGGCGGCGATCCGCTGGCCCTCCTGGCGCTCCGCCAGCCGCTGCTCGGCGGCCTCGCGCCCGCGGGCGAAGGAGGAGGCGGTCTCACTGGCGTAGGTCGGACGGATGACCAGCGCCGTGGCGAGCGCGCCCACCCAGCCGAGGATGATCAGCCCTCCCGCGCCCCCGCCGCCGTCGTTGGCGATCGCCGCGACCCAGCCGGCCAGAGCGATCGCGCTCCACAGCACGCCCGCGGCGATCCAGAGCGGGCGCCGACGCTGCTTGCCGGGCACGATCGGCGCCCAGGCGCCCAGCCCCATCGGGGTCGCTGACACCCACACCCACCATGGCACCCGGTTCATGGCGCGGAAGGATATGCGCCGCAGGCAACGCGGTGGACCAGATCTGGGTTGCCGATCGGGCCGGGGCCGCTACGGTTACGCGAAGCGATGCCCTCCCCGACCGAGAAGATCGCCGCCAACCTGCGCGCCTTTCAGATCGCGCTGAACTCACACGATCGCGAGAACCCGACGCACACCGCGCACGGGATCGGCCTGGCGCATTTCGACCTCGAGCGCCTGGGCTTCGACGAGGGCGAGGAGGTCCTGCCCGGGATCACGATCCACGGCGACGATGGCGAGACCGGCAACTTCCGCGTGCTCTGCGACGGCGAGCACCTCGAGGAGAAGGAAGCCGAGCAGGCCGAGATGCTCGACGCCGTCGCGACGCAGCAGACGATGGTGCCCGTCGGCACGCCCCGCGAGGGCGAGCGCGAGCAGGAGCGCGAAGACTCCTAGCTCGTCGCGTCGAGCTGCACCTCGACGCCCTCGCCGCTGAAGCAGACCAGGCCCGCGACCTTCATCGCCTCCGCGCGCGGCAGCTCGTAGCTGTGCGCCGCGTCGCGCAGCATCTCGCCGACGCCCGCGTGGACGTGCCAGTAGATCGCGTCGCCCATGTACGGGTCGGTGGTCGTCGTGTCGCTCGGGCGCAGGTGGCCGGCGACGACGTCGGTCCGCGGCAGATACGCGCGCACGGGCAGGCTCGTCTCGAAGGCGAGCGTCGGGTGGGTGCTCTGCGCGATCAGCTCGCCGTGCGCGGTGACGCGCACCGGCCGCGAGCTCGTGTGCACGTCGACGCGGTGGTAGGGGTCGCGCAGTCCGCCGGCCACCGCTTCGTCCTCGACGAGCCAGCGGTCGACCCGGTCGGGGAACAGCGCGACGAAGCCCTGCAACCAGGGCGCCGATTCCAGCGGCGCCTCGTAGCCCCAGACGGCGTCCTCCCGCAGCTCGTCGCCGACGCGCAGCGACCAGTACGACGCATCGCCCTTGAACGGGCAGTGGCTCGTCTTCTCGGTGCGCTTCAACAGCGTCGCGTCGAGATCCTCCAGCGGCACGTAGGGCACCGGCCGGATGCCCGTCTCGTGCAGCAGGTGCGCGCGCCGCGTGTCGAGCACGAGCGTGTCGCCGACGTAGGCGCGCAAGCGGCGTGCGTCGGGCTCGAAGAGGAGCTTGTGCGGCGGCGACTGGATCGTGTAGTTCGTCTCGGCCGCCGTCCGGCCGAGCGGGCCGCCGCCCTGGGTGAGGCTCATGCGCTCGCCACCGTCAGCTCGCGCCCGAAGGCACGGTCGAACAGCTCGACCTCGCGCTGCGCCGCCCAGCGCTCGACCGCCGCCGTCCCGTCCGCCTCGAGCTCCAGCCGGATCGTGCCGTTGTCGGCGGCGAGGTGCGCGGCGCGCACGCTCTGGTCGCGGCTGCGCTCGAGATCCTCGCCGAGGCGCAGCAGGATCGCCAGCCGGTCCAGGCGCGCGTCGTCGCCGTCGATGGCGAGCGGGGCGAGCTCGCCGAAGTTCGGCATGCCCTTGCGGTGATAGCGCGCGGCCTGCGCGATGAGCGCGACCTCGCGCGGGTCAAAGCCCGGCAGTCCGGCGTTGAGAATGAGGTACCTCGAGTGCTTGTGGTGGTCGTCGTAGTCGACGGACATGCCGATGTCGTGCAGCACGCAGGCACACCACAACAGCTCGCGCTCCCAGCGGTCGCCGTCGTGCAGGCCCGCCTCGGCGAGCTCGTCGAAGAGCCCGAGCGCGAGCCGGCTGACGTGCTCGGTGTGC
>JBBSQG010000217.1:0-5774 GCA_038258125.1 Solirubrobacterales bacterium | reverse complement strand
GTTGGACAGGGCTCGGACGTACGCCGTGCCGGCCGCCTCGATGATGTCCGTCGCGACGCCCTGACCGGAGGCCGACTGGCCCTCGTACTCGAGCACGACCGAGGACTCGCCGAGCGCGTCCTGACCGCCGGTGACGGCGTCCACCCGGAAGACCCGCAGCTGGGCGTCGATCCCCGTCGCGGCATTGATCGCGGCGAAGACCGAGTCGATCGGGCCGTCGCCGGTGGCGGTGGCGGTGGCCACCGTGGCGTCGGGCAGCGTCACCGTCACCTCGGCGTGCGGCTCGTGGCCGGACGCGGCCGAGACCATGAAGCTGTCGAACGTGTAGCTGCCCAGCTCGTTGCGCAGGTCGTCGGTGACGAGCGCCTCGAGGTCCATCGCCGTGACCTGCTTCTTCTTGTCGGCGATCTCCTTGAAGCGCTTGAAGGCGGTGTTCAGCGCCGCCCCCTCGACGGTGAAGCCGAGCTCGGCGAGCGTCTGCCTGAGCGCCGCGCGGCCGGAGTGCTTGCCGAGCACGAGCGAGTTGGCGTCCAGGCCGACGGTCGTCGCGTCCATGATCTCGTAGGTCGTGCGCTCCTTGATGACGCCGTCCTGGTGGATGCCGGACTCGTGCGCGACGGCGTTGCGCCCGACGATCGCCTTGTTGGGCTGCACGACGTAGCCGGTCAGGCGGGAGACCAGGCGCGAGGTGCGGGCGAGCTCCTTGGTGACCACGGTCGTGTGCAGGCCCGAGACGTCACCGCGCGTGGCGAGCAGCATGACGACCTCCTCCAGCGACGCGTTGCCCGCGCGCTCGCCGATGCCGTTGATCGCGAATTCGATCTGGCGCGCCCCCGCGAGCGCGCCGGCGTAGCAGGTCGCGACGTCCAGGCCGAGGTCGTCGTGGCAGTGCGTCGAGACGATGACGTCCTTCAGCCCCGGGATCAGCCGATACAGGCCCGCGAGGTAGGCGGTGTACTCCTCGGGCGTCGTGTAGCCGACGGTGTCGGGGATGTTGATCGTGGTGGCGCCTTCCTCGATCGCCGCCGCGCAGACCTCGGCGGTGTACTCCAGCTCGGCGCGCGTGGCGTCCATCGGAGAGAACTCGACGTCGTCGACGAACGACCGCGCGTGCGCGACGGCGGCGCGCGCCTGGGCCAGGATGTCCTCCCGCGTCGAGCGGAACTGGTGGACGATGTGGATGTCCGACGTGGAGATGAACGTGTGGATCCGAGGTCGCTCGGCGTCGCGGACCGCGCGGGCAGCAGCCTCCACGTCCGGAGCCTGAGCGCGGGCCAGGCCGGCGATGATCGGGCCTTGGACCTCCCGCGCGATCGCCTCGACGGCCTCGAAGTCGCCCGGTGACGCGATCGGGAAGCCGGCCTCGATGACATCGACGTTCAGACGCGCGAGCTGGTGGGCGATCTCGAGCTTCTCGGCGGTGTTCAGGGAGATACCGGGCGACTGCTCGCCGTCGCGCAGCGTCGTGTCGAAGATGCGGACGTGATTGGGATCGGGCTGGATGCTGATCATGACGGGCTGTGCTCCTTGCTGAGAGGTTCGAGGTGTGCTGCTTCTCAGTCGGTTTGCGGCAGTGCGGCCGCCACGCAGATAGCTCCCCCTATCAGGGGAGCAGGAGAAGCAGGGACAGCTCGAACGCGTGCGTCATGCGCGACGGAGTGTAGGCGATGAACCCTGAACTTCCCACCCGCGTTTGACCGCCGCGCCAAACTAGGCAGATGGCGCGCGTGAGGGCGGCGGACGGGACGAATCTGAGGTTCCGCGGCAATCCGGATCGCAATCGTGCTCGTCTGCTGCTCGCGCGGGCCGAGTCGATCGCGCCACGAACCACGGCCGGGCGGTAGCCGGCATGCCCCACGACACCGGCTTTCCGACCCAGGACGCGCAGGACGACTTCCTGCGCGCCCGCCGCCAGCGCGTGTTCGCCCAGCTCAGCGCGCTGCTGCGCCTGCAAGCGGGCGATGTCGACGTGATGCTGTCCTTCGACGAGGTCGTCGAAGCGCTCGGGCGGGCCGGCGAGCGCGACCTCGGCGTGCTGACGATCGGGATCGAGACGATCGTCGGCACCGTCGACCGGCGCAAGGAGTTCGACCGCGAGTTCCGTCCGACCTCGTCGCGTGCGCGGGCGCGCTTCGAGCGGATCGCCGAGGCCGCCCGGCGCGGCGTCGCGCTGCCACCGATCGATGTGTTCCGCGTCAGCGAGCTGCACTTCGTACGCGACGGGCACCATCGCGTCGCGGTCGCGCGAGCTCAGGGCCTGGACACGATCGACGCACACGTCGTGGAGGTCGTCACGCAGGTGGCCGCGGGCGGCGCGATCACGCTTGCCGACCTGCCGCTCAAGAGCCACGAGCGCGTGTTCGCAGAGCGCGTCCCGCTGCCGCCCGAAGCGCGCGCCCGGATCGGGCTCACCGACCCGGTCGCCTATGGCACGCTCGCCGAGGGCGTCGAGGCCTGGGGCTTTCGCCTTGCCCAGGCCGAGGTGCGCCACCTCGACCGGCCGCAGACGGCGCTGCGCTGGTTTGCGGAGGAGTACGAGCCCGTCGTCGCGGTGCTGCGCGACGCCGATCTCATCGGGCGCCGGGAGACCGAGACCGACGCCTACCTGCGGCTGTCCAGCGAGCGCTACCGGATCATGCGCACGCACGAGTGGAGCGATGAGGCGATCGAGCGGGTGCGGCGCGGGCGCTGAGGCGACCGGGCGCCACGCTCGGCGCGGCGCGCGCTACTGCATCGCCACCCCGTCGCGGCGCATCGCGCGCAGGATCACCTCGCTGGCGATGTGCACGCCGGCGTTGGCCAGGTGGATGCCGTCGGAGGCGCGGATGGTCCGCTGCGTGCCGCGGTACCGCGCCTGCTCGCGGTAGATGTCGCCGGGCGAGATCGCCGGTTGCAGGTCGACGAGCCGGACGCCGTCGGCAAATCGCGCCGCCGCCGCGATGATCGCCTGTCTGATCGCGCGGGTGGCCTCGACGCGGGCGACGTCGCGCGGGGTGTAGGGCAGCACCCAGAACACCAGCGCCGAGCCGGCTCGCAGGTAGGAGGTCATCATCGCCCGCACGCGGCGGCTGTACGCCGCCACCCACTCAGATCCGCAGCACTCGACGGTGCGGCCGCCGCCGGCGTTGAGCGGGAACGCGTCGGCGATCGCGCCAAGGAAGACGACGCTGGCGTCGGGCCGCTCGCGGCGGGCCGACCGCGTCGCGTGCGCGGTCCAGCTCAACCCCATCGGCCGCGAGATGCCGGTCGCCGGATGCGGATCTCCGATCAGCGTTCCGCGCGCCGAGCGCACGGACCGCGTCAGCACGTCGATCAGCCCGTAGACCATCGAGTCGCCGGTGACGAGCACGCGGTAGCGGGCACCGCGCCGGACGTCGACGCGGCGCGTCACGACGGCCCGGGTGAACGCGGTCTTCAGCGTGACCGTCCAGCGGCCCGAACGCGCCAGACGCACTCCACTGCGCACGCGCACCTGCCCGCGCCCCAGGCGCACGCGGCGACAACCCGCCGAAACCGCAGGGGTGCGCGCGCAGACGCGGGCCGAGAGTCCGCCGCGGCGCCACGTGTCGGCGACGCGGACCTGCGCCCGCTGCCCCGGACGCAACCGCGCCGGGGCGACGATCAGCGCCAGTCGCCGGGCACACGACGGCGTCTTGATCGTCGCCGTCGCGCGCTGCAGCGCGCCGTCGGGCTGCGTGCGGGTGGCGGTGAGCACGCGCGTGCGCCGCCGGCAGGTCCAGGCGACCGCGCGCGCCTTGACGCTGCGCCCGCCGGCAAGGTCCATCCGGGTCAGGTTCCGCTCGCGCCCGCCGACGCGCTCGCTGATCTGGACCGGTCCGCCGGCCGGGCCGCTGACCGTCAGCGCGATCCAACCGCGCTGCGAGCTGCCGGCGCTCAGCATGAGCGGGGTCGAGCTCGGCGCGGGCGCCTGCGCCAGGCCCGCCGCGGCCGGGCCGAGCCCGGCCAGCGCGAAGGCGCCCGCCACGGCGAGCACGACTGAGAGGCGGCCGAGCACAGGCTGGCTGACGCTACTGAGACTGGCCGTCGGCGGGGCGCACTTCGACGTTCAGCAGCGGCGTGCCGCCCGCCTGCCAGAGGCGGATCCACAGCGGGAGATACATCTCCAGGCCGCGCGATGCGCCGATGTCGCCGAGGTCGAGGATCTGCGCCGCGGGCCAGCCGAGCTCCTCCAGCAGGGTGCGTGCCTCGACCTTCGCGTCACCGTCGTTGCCGGCGACGAACACCGTGTGCTCCCCCGAGACGAGCGACGGATCGACCATCACCGCCGCGGTGACCGTGTTGAGCGTCTTGACCACCCGCACGTCGCCGAACTCGCGCTGGATCTGCTCACCGAGCGAGTCGTCGTTGCAGACGGTCAGCGTCGGCGGCATGCCGCGCGATGTGTCGAGCGGGTTGGCGACGTCCAGCAAGACCTTGCCGGCGAGTTGCTCGGCGCCGGCGAGGTGCAGCGCCTCCAGCGACGCCGCGCCGGCAGTGGCGTTGACGATCAACTCGCCGAAGCCGGCCGCGTCGGCGAAGGTGCCTTCGCTGGCCGGGCCGCCGATGTCGTCTGCCCAGGCCACGGCGGTGTCGTTGCCGGCCGTGCGCGAGCCGAGCCGGACCTCGTGGCCGTTGCGCAGCAGCGCGCTGCCGAGCGTCCTGCCCACGATGCCGGTGCCGAGAACCGCGATCCGCACCGTTGGAAAGCTACTCGGGCGCGGGGCGTTCGTCTCGCGCGGCGCCCTTCGCGGTGTCGGCGTCGCCCGCGGCGGGCGGCGGATCCGCCTCGGCGGCGGCGCGCTCGGACGGGGCCTCGGCGGCGCTCGCCGCCTTCGTCGCCTTGGCCGTCGCCTTCTGCTCGCGCTCGCCGCGGCGCAGGTTCGCGCCGTCGCCCGGATCGAACAGATGCAGCTTGGCGCTGTCGAACCAGAGCGTGGCCGTCTCGCCCTCGGCAACCTCTGATTCAGGGTTCAGCCGCGCGACGGCGAGGCCCGCCCCGGCACCGGGCGTCTCGGCGACGCCGGCGTCGCGCGCGAGCTCGGCGAGCTCGTCGGAGCTCACCTCGCCGCCCGAGAAGGCAAAGTAGACGTAGATCTCCGAGCCCATCGACTCGACGACCTCGATCGGCGCCTCGAACTCGACGCCGGCGTCATGGCCGTCGGGTGCGAACGCCGCATCCTCGAAGTCCTCGGGGCGGATGCCGACGATCACGTCACCGGAGTGCGAGACGCCCTTCGGCGCTGCGACCTCGGCGAACGGCAGCTCAAGCTTGCCGCCCTTCACCGTCCCGGAGAAGAAGTTCATCGCCGGCGAGCCGATGAAGCCCGCCACGAAGAGGTTCACCGGCTCGTTGTAGAGCACACGCGGCGGGTCGACCTGCTGCAGCACGCCCGAGCGCATGACCGCCACGCGATCGCCGAGCGTCATCGCCTCGGTCTGGTCATGGGTGACGTAGACCATCGTCGTCTCCAGGCGCTTCTGCAGCCGTGCGACCTCCGTGCGGGTCTGCACGCGCAGCTTGGCGTCGAGGTTGGACAGCGGCTCGTCCATGAGGAACACCTGCGGATCGCGCACGATCGCGCGCCCCATCGCGACGCGCTGGCGCTGGCCGCCGGACAGGTTGGCCGGCTTGCGATCGAGGTGCTCGCTGAGATCGAGAATGCGCGCCGCCTCTTCGACCTTGCGTTCGATCTCCTCGGGTGCGACCTTCGCGAGCTTCAGCGCGAAGCCCATGTTCGCGCGTACGGTCATGTGCGGGTACAGCGCGTAGTTCT
>JBBSQG010000216.1:0-5774 GCA_038258125.1 Solirubrobacterales bacterium | reverse complement strand
GCCTCGCGCTCGAGCAGCTCGGTGCGCTCGAGCGCCAGCGCGGCGAGCCCGGCGAAGACCTCGGTCACCCGCAGCTGCTCCTTGCCCAGCGGCGCGCGCGGCGGCGCCGACGACAGCGCGAGCACGCCGAGCGTGCGCCCGAGCGACGTCTTCACAGGACAGGAGATGAACGACGACGTCCGGTACCAGGCCCACGCCGTCTCCGCGGCCGCCGGGTCGAGCTGCTCGGCGAGGCGCCCGCGCAGCGCCGCCGCGCCCGGCCAGCTTTGGATGTCGCCGATCAGCAGCGGCTCGCCGCGCTCGATCGCCGCCTCGGTCACGCCGCCGCGGTCGGCGTCGTAGGGACGGTCGAGCACCGGCCGCAGCGCGGTGCGGATCGCCGGTGTCTCAAACCAGGCCGCCGCGGGCGTGATGTGGCGGCTGTCCCAGTCGACGGTCTGAAACGCGCACCCGTCGATGTCGAGCAGCACGCGCAGCTGCGACAGGATCTCCTCCAGCGTCTGGCGCAGCCAGACCGCGGACGAGGCCGCGTGCTCGATGCTGGGTTCCCTCCCCGCGTCGCCCATCCGGCGACGATAACCGGGTCCGCGAGATGGCACCTGAGCGGACGCTCGTACGGTCCGGCCGGCAGCGGCCGCCAAGACGTGCGTCCTTGCGATTTGAGCCTGGGCCCCAGGGTAAGCACAATGGCGTGGTGGTCCTGATCCTGAACGCCGTGCTCTACGTCGTCGCGCTCAGCCTCTCGCTGGCCGTGCTGACCCCGGTTCCCGACGGCGCCTCG
This sequence comes from Solirubrobacterales bacterium, assembly GCA_038258125.1. Classification (GTDB taxonomy): domain Bacteria; phylum Actinomycetota; class Thermoleophilia; order Solirubrobacterales; family Solirubrobacteraceae; genus CADCVQ01. Next base: position 4,993 of record JBBSQG010000216.1, on the reverse strand, counting down.
CGCCGCGTGCGGATCGCCCGGCGGGCGCTGGTCTGCGGCGGGGGGCTGACGATGAGCGTCGCGATCACGCTCTCGTTCATGGGCCACTGGTTCGCCTCGGGGATTGCCGGTTGCGTGGCGATCGTCGTCGTCAGCGCCTGCCTGTGGCTGGCGCTGACATCGCGCTTCTCGCCGCGTGGCGAGGACGAGGACGGTGGTTCCGGCGGCGGCGGCGGTCCGCGCAAGCGCCCCGATCCGCCCGCGCCGCCCGAACCGGCGGGCGGTCCGCCGGACGAGCTGTGGACGCAGTTCGACCGCGCCCGCGCCGGCTGGGACCGCGAGCGCGAGCCGCTCGGCATGTAGCCCCCGCGTCTCTCGCGCGTCCACCAGGCCCGGAGTTGGGGCGCCGCTCCAGACGGCGCCCCCACGTCGCATCGCTTACACGTCGAGGCACTTGACGACAACGCTGAAGTTGTCGGCGACGGCGTTGGTGTTGATCCTGACCGCCCAGAAGTCGTCCTTCGGGAAGCTCTCCACGAGGTCGGTGGTCGCCGACAGGTTGGCGGGCCCGCCCGAGAGCAGGATGTCGCCCGGATCGCACTTCAGCGACTGGACGTGGGTACCGTCGCCCTTGTCGATGCCCAGACCCAGCGCCGACTCGCGCTGGTAGACGTTGGCCAGGCCGATCGACGTGCCGGGATCGCCCTTGACGCCCGCCTCGCCCTTGGGCCCCTGCGGACCGGCCGGGCCCGCGGGACCGGCCGCGCCGGTCGCGCCGAGCTGCTTGCGCACACCGGCGCTGAGCCTGCCCGCGGTGATGCTGGCGCGGCGCAGGTCGCTGCCGGGGATCGAGTTGCTGCGAACGTCGGCTCCGGTGAGCGAGCCGTTGCGGATCTGCGATCCGCCGATGAGCTTGGCTGCACTGGCGGTGCCGCCGACGGCGAGGATGACCGCGGCCATCGCGACGAGCATGGACGGCGACAGCAACCGCCGGATCGCGGGCCGGGTCTGGTCCTGCGAGGTGGTGCGGAACATGGTGAGGCTCCTTCGGGAGGTGGTTTTGAGTGAGCAACCACCTTCCGCCCCACCGACCCGCGCCGATAGGAGCCCTTGGGTCCGGGTTTACCGACCCCGTTGTCGCGCTGCGCGTCTGCGAACGAGCCGGAGCCTCGCCTCAGCTGTCTTCCGCGCGCGTCTTCAGCTCACCGGGCCGCACGTCGACGAGGATCTCGCGCAGCTTGCCGAGGCGCTCCGCGTTGAGCAGGAAGTTCAGGACGCCGCCGGGGTTGACGTCGAGCTGGTAGGTCGCCTTCGTGCGCCCGTCGCCGAGGTCGGCCAGCGTCCACGATCCCGACAGCGCCGACAGGTCGCCGGAGGTGCGCTCGAACGTCATGCTCGTGGGCGCGGCGTACTCGCACTCGAGCTTCAGCTTGATCTGCGCGACCTTCGCGTCGAAGGCTACGGCGCAGAGCGAGGCGCGCCCGTCACCGTCGCGCTGGAGGATGTCCAGGGAGCCGAGCGTTCCCTGCCACTCGGGCCAGCTCGCGACGTCTTCCACAATCGCCCAGACGGCGTCGATCGGCGCGTCGATGTCGGTGCTCGCACTGTCAGAGAGCTTCGCCATTTGCGGGACGCTACCGCGAACGGTGTCGGGCTAGCCCTCGCTGAGTTGCTCGCCACGCTGCGCGCGGCGAGCACGCAGATGTGACGGATGTACCTGGCGTGCGCGCCGATCCGTCACATCTGCACGTATGCCATGCGGGAACGACGGATCGATCTCGCTCGCGCGCCGATCCGTCATATCTGCAGGCTCGGCGCTCGCCGGGCCCCACCCGTCACCCCGCGGCCGGCTCCTCGGGCATGCCATCGCTGGCCAGGCTGCGGTTGGCGTAGCGCCAGTCGTCGGTCAGCTCGCGGGCAAACCAGTCCGGCGCTTGGAATCCCGCCGACGACGCCTCGTCGGCAAACTCGACCTCGGCGACGACGAGCCCGTCGAGCGCTCCGCTGTACTCGTCGACCTCGGCGACCAGGTCCGCGCGTCCATCGCCGCCGGGCAGGCGCACGCGGCGGCGGGACTTCTGCACCCGGCGGCCCTCGGTGAGCTCCCACAGCGCCTCGGCCTGGCGGCTTTGCAGGGGAAGCTCCTCCTCGACCCGCACGCCGCCGCGGCCGGCCTTTATCGTCAGCACGCCGCCCGTCGGCGTGATCCGGATGCGCACCTCGGTGTCGCCGTCCAGCGCGAGGTAGCCCTGGCGGATCGGCTCACGGTGGGCGAAGCGCATCGTCGGCGGGATGCCGTGCAGCAGGAACTTGCGTTCGATCTCGATTCCACGTGCCATAGCGCGATCTTCGCCGATCCGGGGTGCGCACGTCACACGCGTCGGCAACACGATCGACCTGCGCATTTGTCACGCTGGTGGGCATGTCCACCCCCGCATCCCATTCCCACTCGCGCTTCGTCCGGATCTCCCGCTGGTGCGCCCACCACCGCTGGCAGACCTTCGTCGGATGGATCGCCCTCGTCGCCGTCGCGATCACGCTCGGCTCGACGGTCGGCACGGCGAAGATCGACGACTTCCGCCTGCCCGGCACCGAGTCCCAGCGCGCCTACGACCTGCTCGCCGACCACTCGCCCAAGCAGAACGGCATCACCGACCAGCTCGTCTACGTCGCCCAGCAGGGCACGCTGAAGGACGCCGCGCTGCAGTCACGCATCGAGCGCTCGCTCGCGCGCGTGAGGAAGGACCCGATCGTCGTCGACGTCGCCGCCATGCGCACAACCCCCGACAGCCACGTCGGCGTCGTCGACGTCACGTACATCGACGACTTCGCCGAGCTCGACCCCGAGGACTTCAAGAGCGTGCAGGACGCGGCGTTCAACGCCCGCGGTGGCGGCCTGCAGGTCGAGCACGGCGGCCAGGGAGCGGAGTTCGTGCGCTTCTCCGAGCAGGGCGGCGGCTCGTCGGAGTTCATCGGCCTGACGGCGGCGTTCTTCGTCCTGCTCGTCATGTTCGGCTCGCTCATCGCGGCCGGCATCCCGCTGCTCACGGCGGGCTTCGCGCTCGGCGCCACGTTCGGCCTGGTGCCGGTGATCTCGCAGTTCGTCGACACGCCGGACTTCGCCGGCCAGCTCGCGGCGCTGATCGGGATCGGCGTCGGGATCGACTACGCGCTGATCGTCGTCACCCGCTATCGCGCCGAGCACGCGCGCGGACTGGACCGCGAGGCGGCGCTGCTGATGGCGATGGACACCGCCGGCCGGACGGTGTTCTTCGCCGGCTGCACGGTGATCATCGCGCTGCTCGGGCTGCTGCTGCTCGGCCTGTCGTTCCTGCATGGCGCCGCGGTCGCGTCGGCGATCGCCGTCGGGCTGACGATGCTCGCCGCCCTGACGCTGCTGCCCGCGCTGCTGAGCCGGTCCGGCAAGTGGATCGATCGCCTGCACCTGCCGCTGCCGGGCCAGAAGCGCCGCCAGGCGGCGGGCGCGCAGGCGTCGGCCGCGGCCGACATCTCCGGCGTGAGCCCGAGCTGGGCACGCTGGTCGGGGGCCGTGCAGAAGCGCCCTTGGGCGGCGATCGCCGTCTCGATGGTGATCCTGCTCGGCTTGGCTATTCCCGCGCTGCACATGCGATTGGGGACGTCGGATGCCAGCCTCGATCCGCCCGGGACGACGACGAAGAAGGCCTACGACCTCATCGCCGACGGCTTCGGCGCCGGCGCGAGCGGCTCGTTCCTGCTCGCCGTCGACCTGCCGCGCAACGGCGACAGCGCCACCGCGCAGCGGGTCGCCGACGCCGTCAAGGGCGATCCCGACGTGGCCGATGTGCTCGCGCCGCAGCTGTCGAAGGACGGCGAGATCGCGACGGTCGTCATGTTCCCCAAGAGCGGCCCGCAGGAGGTGGCGACGACCGAGTTGCTCGATCGCGTCCGCGGCCAGATCGTGCCGCAGGTCGAGCGGCAGACCGGCGCGAGGGTCTTCGTCGGCGGTCAGGTCGCGTCGCAGGAGGACTTCACGGGCGTCATCGCCGACAAGCTGCCGCTGTTCGTCGGCATGGTCGTCCTGCTCAGCGCGCTGTTGCTGATGGCGGTGTTCCGCAGCATCTTCATCCCGATCAAGGCGGCGTGCATGAACCTGCTGTCGATCGGCGCGGCGCTCGGCTTCCTGACGCTCGTCTTCCAGGACGGCTTCCTGGCCGGAGCGCTGGATGTCGGCACCGGACCGATCGAGTCCTTCGTGCCGGTCATGACGTTCGCGATCGTCTTCGGGTTGAGCATGGACTACGAGATGTTCCTGATGTCGCGCGTGCGCGAGGACTGGCTGCGCACGGGCGACGCGTCGCTCGCGGTGCGCAACGGCGTCGCGACGACCGGGCGCGTCATCACTGCAGCGGCGCTGATCATGATCGTCGTCTTCGGCTCATTCGCGCTCGGGCCCGAGCGGGTGATCAAGGAGTTCGGCCTCGGCCTGGCGATGGCGGTCCTGCTCGACGCGCTGATCATCCGCTGCCTGCTCGTGCCGGCGCTCATGCAGGTCGTCGGAGCACGGGCCTGGTGGGCGCCGGCGTGGCTGGAGCGCAAGATGCCGCGGTTGGCGATCGAGCGCGAGTAGTGCGCTACGTCGCCGCGATGCGCTTGCGCCGCCCGGCCCCCCATGCCGGGCGGTCCGACGCGAAGCGGTACAGCGCGGCGGGCCGCCCGGGGCCGGTCGTGCGCAGCTCGCCGGTCGGCTCGATCAACCCGGTCGTCTTGAGGTCGCGGCCGAACGTCGCCGGGTCATAGCGCGCCTGCGCGATCGCCTCGTAGACGCGCCGAGCCTCGCTGAGCGTGAACGGCCCCGGCAGGATCCCGGCCGTGATGTTCGACCACCACAGCTTCCCCTCGAGGCGCTCCACGGCGGCGTCGAGCACCTCGCAATGGTCGAAGGCCAGTGCCAGCTCGCCGCGCGCGGCGATCCAGCGGGCGCTCGGGTCGGGGACCGCCGTGCCCGGCGGGACGAGCGCGAGATAGGCGATCG
>JBBSQG010000215.1:0-5810 GCA_038258125.1 Solirubrobacterales bacterium | reverse complement strand
GCTGTAGGCCATGATGCGCGTATGGATGTGGCCGGCCTCCTCGAGGCTGGCCCGGATCGCGCCAATGCGGCCGTCCATCATGTCGCTCGGCGCGACGACGTTCGCGCCTGCGCGCGCGTGCGACACCGCCGTGCGCGCGATCAGCTCGACGCTGGGGTCGTTGTCGACCGCGCCGTCGGCGCGCAGCAGGCCGCAGTGGCCGTGGTCGGTGTACTCGCAGAGGCAGACGTCGGTCATGACGACGAGCTCGGGGTGGGCGTCCTTGATCGCGCGCGTGGCGAGCTGGACGATCCCCTCGTCGTCGTAGGCGCCGCTGCCCTCGGCGTCCTTGTGCTCGGGGATCCCGAACAGCAGGACGGCCGGGATACCGAGCGCGGCGGCCTCGCCGGCCTCCTGGACGGCGGCGGAGATCGACAGGCGGTCGATCCCCGGCAGGCTGGCGATCGGCGTGCGGCCGGCGTGCGAGCCGGACTCGACGAACAGCGGCAGAACCAGGTCCGCCGGACTCAGGCGCGTCTCGCGCACGAGCTCGCGCAGGACGGGCGTCGCGCGCAGCCGCCGCAGGCGGGTCGCGGGGAAGGGCATGCGCAGAAGGGTACCGGCGGTTTGAGGACATCTCGTTACACGTCACACGCCGTCCGCGCACGCCGATCGCGGAATACTGCGGGGGCGATGACGGCTCCCTCTGATCCGTCGGACTGGCGCGACCACGGCGTGCGGATCGTGCCGGCCGGCGAGCTTGGATGCGGACACGCCGCAGACGCCGGGCACGGCGCCGCGGCGATCACGACTGCGCGGGCCGGTGCGGAGGAGCTGTGGGCGGGGACCGTCGACATCGAGCCGAACGCGAAGACCGGCGCCCACCACCACGGCCCGGTCGAGAGCGTCCCGACCAGGCGCGCTGGGTGGACGACCTGCACGCCCGATCAGCTGGGCGCGGTGGGCGCCTTCGGCGGCGGGTCGGGGGCGGCGCGTTGGGGTTCGGGTTCGGGAGGCGGCTTGGGTGGCGGCCCGACGATGAGCGGGCTCGCCGTCCCCCACGGCTCGAAGACGAGATGGCGGCGCAGGTAGACGACCGTCTCGCGCAGCACCGCGGCGATCGGCAGCGCCACGAGCGCGCCGACGAAGCCGTAGATCTGTCCCCCGAGCAGCAGCGCGAGGATCACGAGCAGCGGGTTCAGGCGCAGCGCGCGGCCGAAGACGTTCGGCGCGACGACGTGCCCCTCCAGTTGCTGCAGGGCGACGAACAGCAGCACGACCCAGAGCGCCGTCAGCGGGTCCTGGACGAGCGCGACGATCACCGGTGGCAGCGCGCCGAGCACGGGCCCGACGTACGGCACGAGCTCCATGATGCCGAAGAACAGGCCGAAGGCAAAGGCGTACGTGCGCCCGTCGGGGAAGATCCCCACCACGCCGAAGATCCACAGAGCGGCCCCCGCCGACACGCCCATGATCGTGCTGAACAGCAGCTGCCCGCGGACGTAGCCCGACACCGCGCGCTGGACACGGGTCGGGTAGTCGTCCTGCGGCGTGCCGTCGCCGGGCGGCATCACGGAGCGCACGAGGTCGCCGATCCGCGGGGCGTAGATGAGCATGTAGATCGACAGCACGACGACGAGGATCACGTAGAAGCTCAGCTCGATGAGCAGGCGCAGCAGCTCCCCGGTGAGCGACACGATCTCGCCCGTGCCCGTGACGATCGAGTCCTGCAGGCTGGCCAGCGCGCTGTCGCCCTCGCCCTTGATCTGGACGTTCACGCCCTTGTCGTCGAAGAAGTCCTGGACGTCGTCGAGCAGCGCGCTCGCGTTGTCGACGAGCGCCGGGACGTCGTTGGCAAACGACGTCGCCTGGTCGGACACCGGTCCGGCGGCGAGGAACCCGAGGAAGGGCAGCGTGGTGAAGAACGCGACGTAGACGAGGATCACCGCGAGCGTGCGCGGGACACGGGCGCGCTGCAACAGCGCGACGAGCGGGTTGAGGATCAGCGCGATCACCGCCGCGACGATGAACAGCAGCAGGACCGGCCCGGCGGCGTGCGCGAGCGCGTAGAGCGCCAGCACGGCGAGCGGCAGCATGACGAGCTGGACCCAGCGCGCGACGACGACGACCGGCGGGCCGGAAGCGCCGGCGGGAGCGCCGTCAGGGGCCAGGCCGGAGGCGACGAGAGGGTCGGCCGGGGTGTCGGTCGCGTCTTCGGCCATCCGCCTACGTCACAGTATGCCCGTGCCCAACGCCTTCGCGAGCATCCTGTTCATCGGCGACGTGGTCGGTTCGCTTGGTCGGCATACGCTGCTGGACGTGCTTCCCGTGCTGCGCGAGCGCCATGCCCCCACGTTCGTCGTCGTCAACGGCGAGAACGCCGCCGGCGGGCTGGGCATCACCCCGAAGATCGCCGACGAGCTGTTCGGCGCCGGGGTCGACGCGATAACGCTGGGCAACCACGCCTACCACCGCAAGGAGATCTTCGCCTACCTCGACTCGCGCCAGGAGATCCTGCGCCCGTACAACTACCTGCGCAGCCAGCCCGGCCACGGGACCTGCGTCGTGACGAGCGCCGACGGCGTGCGGCTGGGCGTCGTGAACCTCAGCGGCAACCTGTTCCTGCGCGCCGGGCGGCCCGCCTTCACCGACATCGACGCCGCGCTCGGCGAGCTGGACGGGCGCGTCGACCATGTGCTCGTCGACTTCCACGCCGAGGCGACGAGCGAGAAGGTCGCGCTGGGCTGGTATCTCGACGGCCGCGTGTCAGCCGTCGTCGGGACCCATACACACGTGCCGACCGCCGACGGGCGCGTGCTGCCGGGCGGCACCGCCTACATCACCGACGTCGGCATGACCGGCCCGCGCGGCGGCGTCATCGGCGTGCGCAAGGAGCAGTCGATCCGCGGCTTCGTGACGCACATGAACGAGCGCTACGAGACCTCCGACGAGGACCCGTGGCTGATGGGCGTGCTCGTGCGCTGCTCGGAGGCGATGAAGGCCGAGTCGATCGAGCAGCTGCTGGTGCCGGCACGCTGACCGGCCGGCCTCTTCCTTACCCCTGCTTGCCCGAGGCTCGCCAGGAGCCGGCCTCGACCGCCGCTTCCTCGGTCGGCTCGAACTGGATCCCGCCGTCGGCCGGATGCGGATTGCGGTGATCGAAGATGCCGGCCCGGACCGCGAAGGGGATGCCGTACTGGAACGCCGCGCAGATCATGCCCACGGGCGCGTTGCGGTCAAGGTGCTTGCAGAGATGGCAGATCCCGCCGCTCGGGATCGGCCGCTTCTCGATCGGCGTGTCGGGCGTCACAGGTCGAGAAATGTAACGCGCCACGCATCCGGGACACGCTCACGAGCGTCCTCCGTCCGCCCCGTGCCCGGCCTTCGAGACGAGCCCGGTGACGAGCACGCCGAGCGCCACGAGCAGCAGCGCGTTGCGCGCGCCGACGATCCAGACCACCGTCGGCTCGACGTTGATGAGGTCGAAGTAGCGGCTGGGGAACTCGACGTGGGTGAGCACGATCGCCGCCGCCGTGAGCAGCGCGACGGCGCGACGGCGCCACACCCACGCGAGCGCGGCGAACGGCGCCAGCCAGATGACGTACTGCGGCGAGAAGACCTTGCCGAGCGTGACGAACGCCAGCAGCGCGGCGAACCCGCACAGCACCAGATGGCGCGGGTCCGGTCGCCGCGCGGCGAGCAGCACGATCGCGCCGACCGCGGCGAGCACGAGCACGCCGAACAGCGCTTCGACGGCGTCGGCGTGCCCGCCGTCCAGGCCGTTTGACTTGAAGCGATCCGGGCGCAGGTTCGTGCCCGTGACATCCGAGCCGCCGAGCGCGAACAGCACGCTGGCCGGCGTGGATTCGATCTGCACCGGGCGGTCGAGGTGGAAGCGGAAGGAGTCCACGTAGCCGGCGCCCGACAGCGGCAGCGAGATCGCGATCACGACGGCGGCGAAGATCGCCCCGCCGCGCAGCGCGCGACGCCACTCGCCGCGGCCGGCCAGCCAGACGAGCGCGACGACCGCCAGCAGGCCGGGGAAGAGCTTGGTCAGCGTGCCGATCCCGAGCAGCACGAAGCCGAGGTCGTGGCGCTCGCGGCTGAGCGCGAGCAGGCCCGCCAGCGCGAGCGCCATCGGCAGCGGGTCGAAGTGCGTGCGCACCGCGGCGCCGACGACGACCGGCGTCAGCACGAGCCGCCAGGCGACTGACAGCCCCTCGCGCCCGCCGCCGGCCCGGCGCGCGGCGAGCTGCTGGCCGGCGAGCAGGCAGGCTCCCATGAGCACGCCGAAGCTCCACGCGAACGTCGCCGGGTCGCGGCCGGGCAGGCCCGCCAGCCAGAGCGGGATCGCCGCCAGCGGCGGATACTCAAAGCCGAAGTCGACGTACGGAAGCCGCCCGTCGCCGAGCAGGATCGTGTACTGCCCTTAGACGTAGAGGTCGTTGACCGTGACGTCCGAGAACGGCCCGGTCGTCGTCGCGACGGCGTAGACCGCGAGCAGCGCCAGGCCGGCGAGGGCGAGCTGCACCCGCTCGCGTCTCATCGCGTCGCCGGGCGCCACTCGACCACCCCGGCGCGGCCCAGCAGCGCGACCATCACCAGGCCGAAGAACCACGGGATGTACAGGTAGAACCAGTGCGAGACCCCGAGCTGCAGGGCGATGAGGATCGCCGCGCTGAGCGCGGCGAGACCGACGATGTCGCGCCGCCGCGGCACGAACGCCAGCACGACTGCCAGCAGCGCGCCGGCCCCCTGTACGCCGCGCTGAGCGCGGTCCAGCCACGCCACGTCGGGGTCGTACAGGCCCCAGATCGAGAACGGCGAGCCGCGCTGGGACTGGAAGGCGATCGTGTGGTCCCAGAACGCGCGCAGGTCCAGGCCGCCGCCGAGCAGCGGCGCGAAGGCGAGCGCCGTCGCGACCGCGAACCCGGCCGCGAACAGGCCGATCTTGCGCACCGAGCGCACGCCGTCCTGCGTCGCGAACAGCGGCGCCAGCGCGAGCGGCGCGAACTTCGTCAAGCCCGCCAGGGCAACGAGCGCGCCACGCGCCGGCGCGCTGCCCGCCGCCCAGACGGCGGCCAGCACGAGCACGGCGACGAGCCCGTCGTTGGAGTTGGACATGAGCGTGTAGAGCGTGAACGGGTACGTCACCCAGGCGTAGGCGAGCAGCACGCCGAGATCCGGTCCGCGCACCCGCCGGCCGATGAGGAAGAGCAGCGCGAGGGCGAGCAGATCGAAGGCGATCGCGGCGGCGTGCGCGGCCGGCAGGTCATCCCAGCGTCCCGTCCATGACTTCGCCTGCTCGAAGGGCACGTAGGCGAGATAGACGACGGGCCCGTACGTGTCGCCGCTGGCGTTGTCGCTGGGAAACGCGCCGTACAGCGGGCTTCCGTCCATGATGCGGTCGGCGCCGATCACGCCGGCGTAGCCGACGTCGATGACGTTTGAGCGTGTCACGTCCAGCGCGACGCGAAAGCCGACGAGGAAGATCACCGCGATCGCCAGCCAGCGGACCGGGACGAGCAGCCGCAGCGGCGGCCGGGCTCTGGGGGGCGGGGCCTCGCGACGGCGCAGCCCGATCCACAGCATCCGGACGAGCAGGTAGACGAGCAGCGGGTAGACGAGCGGCACCGAGACGTCGATCCGCGCACCGTTGAAGAACGCCGTCGATGCGCTGAACGCGCTGAGAACGAGCAGGTCGAGGTGCAGCATCCGCCACGGCGGGCGCAGGAACGGCGCGACGAACAGCAGCGCGAGCGGGATCCACACCCACGGCGCGTTGACGACCCGCCCGAACGCGCCCGGGTAGCCGCGCGCCATCGACCACG
>JBBSQG010000214.1:0-5811 GCA_038258125.1 Solirubrobacterales bacterium | reverse complement strand
TAGACGCCGTTCCCACCCTCGTCTCCGCCGTGTCTAGCGATGTCTAGCCGGGGGCTAGACATCGCTAGACAAACGTCACCAGCAGGTGGTCGAGGGTCGAGCGAGTGTCGCAGCGGACGAGGACGGGCAGCGCCGGCGGCCCCTCCCATCCGGCGAAACCGGAAGTGCCGCTACCTCTGCGGGTCGCCCGTGCGGAGCTAGTTCTCGACATCGAACCGTCCGCGGGGCCAAGAATCGCGCTTGTCAGCCCAGCCCGCCTCACGGCAGGGGGCGCGCGGCGCTGTGACCGGCGACGGGCAGCGTCGGCCCCCACGGACGCTTCTACAAGACGTTCCTCGCGCTGACGATCTTGAAGAACGGGGCCGCGCCCTCGCGGTCGGGCTCGGCGAACATCGCCGCCTGCTTCTGGTCGGTGAAGGACTCCAGCCAGTCGTCCCACTCGATCCGCTCCAGCTGAGGATTGCCGCTGGCCGAGAAGTCGCTCGGCAGCCCGGCCGGGTCGGTCATGTCGCTGCCGGTGCCGCGGACGTTCGCCGGCGCGCCGCCGTGCCCGTCCACCCAGGCCCGGATCTCGTCGTGCTCGATCGTGATGGTCTGCTCTACCGCCATGCCTGCTCCCGTTCGTGATCGCTTGCCGACGGGTTTGCGTACCCGTGGCGGCAGTCTGACAACGTGGAGCGCTACCGGCGCGCCAGGTACTTCTTGATGCAGTGGGCGGCGCCGAGGTTGATCGCGAACGGGTGGAAGTCCTCCAGGCCGACGACGTCGTAGCCAAGGCCGTCCCAGATCTCGGCGTTGCGCCGATCGGTGGTGGCGAGCGTCTCGGCGAACGGGCCGTGGGCGTAGGTCGGGATGAACACCGTCGGCCGCTCGCCCGCGGGCGCATGCACGAGGACGTTGTTGGAGGTCGCGAAGTACCACGAGCGCAGGCGGGTGCCAGGATCGTCGGCGTAGACGAGCGGAAGCGGCGTGCGCGTGACGTCGTAGCCGCGCCGTGCGAGATCGCGGGCGATGTCGTCGAAGACGGACGCCATCGCGTGTGGCTGCAACGGCTCGCCGATCAAGCGGGCGGCCTCGCGCGGGTCGCCGACGAGCACGCGGTAGCGGCCGTCCGCACCGCGCCCGGCGAGGCTGACGAACATGTCGATGTGGAAGATCGGCTGGCGCGTGCCGGGCGCGTTGCCGGCGTAGATCTCCTCCGTCCACGTCGCCCCCTGCAACTGGAACCGGCGCTGCGCCGCGGCGGGCACCGGCAGCGTCGTGCCGACCGCAACGAACGTGCGCTCGGCATCGAGGTAGCGGCGGTAGACATCGCGCAGCAGCGCGTCCTCGCCGTCCCGGGTCGGCGCCGTGAGGATTCCCTCCTCGAAGGTCAGCAACGGGTAGTCGATACCGACGAAGAAGAAGTCGTCTCCGACCAGGACGTTGCCGCCCTGCAGGTGCAGCGGCGCCTGGTACAGACCGAGGCCGGCAGCCGCGCTGACCTGGTCGGCGATCAGCGCGTCGCCGTACCGCGGGAAGGCGGCCGGCTCGACGAACGCGTGAATCCCGCCGCCGTCGGGGTCGACGACGACGTAGGCGTCCTCCGCCCAGACCGAGAAACCGAGGAAGTCGTCGGTGGCGATGACCTGCGCCGGCGCGCCGCGCCGCGCGGCGGAGAGCCATCCGCGGACGCTGTCGGCGGCCGCGTCGTGGGTGAGGATCACGAGTTCGGTCTGATCCGGCAGCTTGGCGAGCAGGTCGCGGTAGACGACCCCGTAGGGGTTGTCGGATCCGCCCTGCACGGCGTAGCTGGGGATCGTCAGCAGCAGCCGGGCCATCGCGCCGTCCGCGCTGGCGACGAGCGACGGCGAGCCGGGGCGCGTCCCGGTGATCTCGGCCGCTACGGCGGCGGTCTGCAGGCGCCGGCGCCGTGCGTCCGCCGGCTGGTCGGCGTCGGTGCGCTTGACCTCGCCGGGGACCGGCGCGTGGTGGCGTGGCCGGAAGGGCGGCGGGACGTCCATCGCGCGGTCGATCCTAAACGGGCTGGCAACGTGCAACCGCAGGGCGGCGATTGTGCGCTGAGCGGCCGCGACGGCAGATCCGCGCCCGAGCCCGCCGCCGATCACGCCGCGAGCGACGGTCACCGTTGCGGTCGTGGCGGATTTGGGGCTCAGACGACCCCATAGGCGCCATCACCGCGCGCGCCCCGGTGCCGGCGGCGCCCATCCGGCAAGCTTCGGACGATGATCGAGTTTCGCCCCTGCCCCGTCGACCAGGAGCCCGCCGCCGCGCTCGTGCAGGGCATGCGCGACGAGATCGCCGCGCTCTACGGCGGCCTTGACCTCGACGGGCCCGACATGCCCAAGGCCGGTCCCGGCGAACTGGCGCTGCCCGGAGGGACGTTCGTCGTCGGCATTAAGGACGGTGTCGCGGTCTGCGTCGGCGGCCTCAAGCGGCTGCCCGACGGCGCCTGCGAGGTCAAGAAGATGTTCGTCGTCGAGGCGGCGCGAGGGCGCGGCGTGGCCCGCGCCCTGCTCGAGGAGCTCGAGCGGCGCGCGCGCGAGCTCGGCTACGCGGTGGCACGGCTGGACACCGGCCCGCTACAGCCGCGTGCCCAGCGCATGTACGAGCGGGCCGGCTACGTCCAGATCACGAACTACAACGCCAACCCCGTCGCCACGTTCTTCGCCGAGAAGCGGCTGTGAGGCCGTCAGATGGCGACGCTCGCTCGCGCTGCGCCAACCCGCCGCTCGTGCTCGGCGCGAGCGGCGCGCACCCAGTCGTGCGCGTCGAGTCCCGCGCCGGCCAGCAGCACGCCGCGACAGAGGGCCAGCGCGTGTGCCGGATCGCCCGCGTCGAGCGCGCGCGCGAAGGCCGCTACGTCGGTCTCGCAGCGCAGCCCGATCGTCTCCCGCCCGTCGAGCACGGCGTACTCGAGCGGACCGAGCGAGCGGCGCAGCGCCCACGCCGCCTCACGCAGCCCGCGGCGAGCGTTCGACGTCGCCAGCCGCGGCCAGAGGAGCGCGGCGAGGGCCCCGCGCGGCTGCTCGCCGGGATGCAGGGCAAGCCAGGCGAGCAGCGCCGGGCCCTCGGCGTGGTCCGGCAGCGGAGCCCGCGTCCCGCGGACCTCGGTGACGAGGTCGCCGAGCAGCCGTACGCGCACGGTTTCGTCAGTGCGCTGACGTTTTCCGCTGGCGTCGCGGCGAACTGGGAAATCTTTGCTTGCGCTCAGCATGATCGGTCTCACAATGTGACGTACGTCAATGCTGGGGGGACCGATGTACTCATGACCGTCGCTGTTGGCGGAATACGAGCACCGCGCGCCGAGATCGAGCTGTCGTGCACGCTGCGACGCGACATCGGCTCGCCGATCACCGTCCAGACGATGGACGTCGGGCCACGCGGGATGCGGATCCGCAGCCCGCGCCCGCTGATGACCGACGAGACCGTGAGCTTTGACCTTCCGAACCTCGACATGCGTGTCAACGGCCGTGCCCGCGTCATCGGCGAGGACCGGCCGCGCGTCTACACGATGCGCTTCGAGGGCCTGCCGGACCCGATGACCCAGCGCCTGCACGCGCTCGCGATCAACGCTCGCTGACCGCCACGCGGCGCGGATTGTTCATTTGCGCTAGCGGTTGGAAGACGGCGCGGAGCGCGGCCCAAGGCGCAGCGTCGTCGGCTTCGTGCGCTCCGCGTTGCCCGCACGGTCGCGCGATCGGACGCGTACCACATACGTGCCGGGCTTGAAGCGGCCGCGCAGATCGAGGCGCCATGCCTTCGTCCCGCGCGCCTTGAGGTACACGGGCTTGCTGCAGCTGCGACGCGCCCCGACCGTCCCCTTGCGGCTCACGTAGCGGCAGCGGCCGGCGGACTTCAGCGCGACGGCGACGCTGACCTTGCGCACCGCCCCGGTTCGCTCGCGCGTCTTGGCGGCCGCCGCGCAGCCCTTGTCGCTCGCGCGGCCCCGCACGATCAGCCGCGTGGCCCGCACCGATGAGCGTTTGCGATCGATCACCGAGACCGGCCGCTTGCGGTCGGCGCACAGTGGCAGCGGGCTGTCGTCGTACTTCAGCGAGTAGAAGCCGCCGGTCATGTCCGACGCCAGGATGTTGCCCTTGTAGTGGACCATGTCCCAGATCTCCGGGCGCCCGAGCGGGAAGTCGGTGAAGAAGCGGCCGAGCAGCCCGGTCAGCGCCGGCTGGCCGAGCAGCGGCCGGGTGCGATCGTCGTGCGGGACGATGAATCCAACCTCCTTCGGGCGCTCACGCCTGCCGGCGAAGGCGGCCGAGGCATCGAGCACGTAGACGCCGCCGTGGTAGTGCGACAGATAGATCTTGTCACCGACGATCTGCTGGTTGTGGGGCGAGAAGGTCAGCGAGCCGCCGGCCCGCCCGGCCGGGTTGGACCACGTCGCCACGAGCGCGTCGAGCGAGTTGCGCTTCAGCTCGGCGTTCGTGCGCAGCTTCTCCTCGGGCGACTTCTTGTCGTTCGCCGGCCCGAGCTTGGAGAAGTCCGTCGCGTCGACGATCCACAGCGGCCCGGGCTTGTCGCCGTTGCCGACGAACGTCCCGCAGCCGTTGAACTTGTCGCCCTCGGACATCTCCGCCAGGCCGCTCGGCGACGTGCTGTCGAGCATCAGCAGCATCTCGGCGGGCATCGTCACGAAGCGACGGCCGTTGCGGTGGGTGACGTCAATCGTGTGCGCATACCAGTCGTTGGAGCACTCGGGCGTCGGATCCCACTCGGCGACCTGCTTGATCTTCGACGGGTCGGTCATGTCGTAGACGTTGAACCCGGTCGAGAAGCCGGCCGCGTTGTAGAGGTAGGTGCGACCGTCGAGCGGGTCGTTCTGGATGAAGGTGTCGTGGACCTCGTTGTTCTGGATCGTCGCCGCGAGGTTGATCGTGCCCAGCTGGCGGACGGTCGTCAGCAGCCGCTTGCCGGCGACCTTCGTGACCTTCGCGATGTCGATCCCGATGCCGTTCTGGTTGGAGATGACGTACTCGCCGGCCGCCCGCGGATGGGCCGCGTCCGAGGGGCCCTGCGGGATCGTGTGCGAGCGCACGGTATGCACGCCGCCGAGCCCGAGGATCGGATAGAACTGGCTGCGGACGGGCTTGCGCGGGTTGGCGATGTCGATGACGTCGACGCCCGGACCCGACTGGTTGAGCGCGTTGAGGTTCAGCGGCAGCGTCGGCAGCAGCGTGAGCTTCTGGATCGACAGGTAGGCGGTCTTGCCGTCGCTGGAGAGGTCGACGAACGCGCCGCAGTTGATGTCCTCCAGCAGCTGATCGCACTCGGTCGCGTTGTAGCGCGAGAGGAACCTCGGCTTGGCCGGGTCGGAGACGTCGAAGAACAGCACGCCGCCCTGCGGGTAGGTGATCGCGACCGCGGCGATGTCGGCCTTGACGTCCATCTCGCCGAGGATCACGTTCGGGCGGTCCTTCAGCTGCGCGGTGAGCGATTCGAACGCGACCTGCTGCATGCGGCAGGCGAACGCGTGCTGCCTGATGTCGGACTGGTTGTGGTTCTCGCCGAGCGGCCTCGCCGCGGCGGCCTCCTCGGTGCCTGGACCGGCCGGCGTCGGCAGCGCCGGCGCGGGCTCGGCGACCCGCGTCACGGCCGCCGCGGCGGCGGCCTGGGCCGTGGTCGCCAGCCCGCCGAACAGGCCGTGCCCGCCGATTGCTCCAGGCGATGCGGCGTGCGCCTCCCCCGGATGCGCGGCGGCGGTCTCGGCCCCGAGCCCGCCGGCGAGCACGGTCAGCGAGACGAGACGGACCAGCAGAGCGAGGCGGCGGCGCATGCCGCGGGCAACCTACCGGGTTG
>JBBSQG010000213.1:0-5829 GCA_038258125.1 Solirubrobacterales bacterium | reverse complement strand
GACAGGGATCTCGCCGGACTCCATCTTCTCGGCCACCTGGCTGAGCTGACGGGCGAGGCCGCTGATGAGATTGGAGAGGCTCGTCACGAGGCCGGTGAGCGGCGATGCGACGACGTTCACGAACTGCGCGTTGAGCACGTCGCGCGTGGGCAGGCGGGCGATCGACTGGACCTGCTCCGGGCTGAGCGCCTCGCCGTTGAGCAGGCCCCCCTTGAAGGGCAGCAGGCCGGTCGTGCGGGCGTAGTCGAACACGGCCTTGGCAGCCGAAGCGGCGTCGCCGCGGGCGAACGTCAGCGCGGTCGGCCCGGCCAGCAGCGCCTTGAGGTGCTCCATGCCCGCTTGGTCGGCGGCGCGGATCGTGAGCGTGTTCTTCACGACGCGCAGCGACGCGTCGGCCTCACGCAGCTTGCCGCGCAGCTCGGCGGCCTGGGCGACCGTGATCCCGCGGTAGTCGACCGCGTAGACGGCTTCGGACTCTGTGATCTGTGCGGCGATCTGGTCGATCACCGCGGATTTCTGCTCTCGGTTCATCTGCCTCCTCGCCGGGACTTCTGCCGCGTCAGCGACAGCCCGGGGTCTGCGGTGGCCTCAGGGTTGGACGCTCAAGCGGACGGGGCCGGAGCGGCCTCCTCGAGGATGTCGCGGGTGCGGGACGGGTCGACCTTGATGCCCGGGCCCATCGTCGAAGCCAGCGTGATGGTGCGCAGATAGCGCCCCTTCGCGGCGGACGGCTTGGCCCGGATCAGCTCTTCGATGATCGCGGCGTAGTTCTCGAGCAACTGGCGCTCGGTGAACTCCTTCTTGCCGATCGGCAAGTGGACGATCGCGGTGCGGTCGGTGCGGTATTCGATCTTGCCGGCCTTCGCCTCGGTGACGGCCTGCGTGACGTTCATCGTCACCGTGCCGACCTTCGGGTTGGGCATCTTGCCCTGCGGGCCGAGGATCCGGCCGAGGCGACCCACGACCGGCATGAGGTCCGGTGTGGCGATCGCGACGTCGAAGTCGGTGAAGCCCTCCTCGACGCGCTTGGCGAGGTCCTCGGCGCCGACGATGTCCGCGCCGGCCTCCTCGGCCTCCTTGCCCTTGTCGCCCTTGGCGAAGACGGCGACGGTGACGTCCTGGCCCAGGCCGTTGGGCAGCGCGACGGTGCCGCGCAGCTGCTCGTCGGCGTGGCGCACGTTCAAGCCGGTGCGGATGTGGATCTCGACGGTCTCGTTGAACTTCGGGCCGGGCAGCGCCTTGATCAGCGTCACCGCCTCGTAGGGCGTGTGCTCGCGCTCGCGATCGACCTGCGAGCGGGCCTCCAGATAGGTCTTTCCGCGCTTAGACAACGTCGACCCCCATGCTCCGTGCCGTACCGGCGATGATCTTCGACGCCTGGTCGAGGTCATTGGCGTTCAGATCGTCGAACTTGCGCTCGGCGATCTCGCGGATCTGCGCCGCGGTGATCGTGCCGACCTTGACGCGATGCGGCTCGCCCGACCCGCTCTGCAGGCCGATCGCCTGCTTGATGAGCACGGCAGCCGGCGGCGTCTTGGTGACGAAGGTGAACGAGCGATCCTCGTAGACGGTGATGACGACCGGGATCGTCGTCCCGGTGTCGCCCTGGGTCTGCGCGTTGAACGCCTTGCAGAACTCCATGATGTTGATGCCGTGCTGACCGAGGGCGGGACCGACCGGCGGAGCCGGGCTGGCCTGGCCGCCGGTGGCCTGCAGCTTGATCTGTGTGAGGATTTTTTTGGCCATTAGATCTTTTTCACCTGGTCGAACCCGACTTCGACCGGCGTCTCGCGACCGAAGATTGACACAAGCACCTTGAGGCGGGACGCGTCCTCGTTCATCTCGGAGATCTCGCCGGAGAAGTCCGACAGCGGCCCGGAGATGACCTTGACGGACTCTCCGATCGCGAACGTCGCCTTCTTGCGCTCGCGCACTGCTACCTCGCGGTGCAGCAGGCGATCGACCTCGGCCTGCGTGAGCGGGACGGGCTCGTTGGAGGCGCCGACGAAGCCGGTCACGCCGGGCGTGCCCTTCACCAGTCCCCACGAGTCCTCGTTGAGCTCCATGTTGACGAGCACGTAACCGGGCATCGTGCGCTTCTCGACCGTGACCTTCTGGTTGTCCTTCATCTCGGACACGGACTCGGTCGGCACGACGACCTGACGGACGTTGCGCTTCTGGTTCAGGGAGACCACGCGATGCTCAAGGTTCTGCTTGACCTTGTTCTCGTGTCCTGAATATGTGTTTACGACGTACCAGCGAAACATGCGTGCCTTAGAAGTTCGAAGTTCGGGACTGGGGCTCAGATGATGAGGTCGACGATTTTCTGCGCGACGACGTCGGCGAGACCGAGGAATGCGCCTGCGACGACGACGAAGCCGAGCACGACGGCCGTGGCCTGACCAACCTGACGCCGGTCGGGCCATTGGACGCGCTGAAGCTCCGCCCAGCAGGCGCCGAAGAAGTTGAAGACGCGAAAGCCGGTGGGGCTGTGCGCAGTGGGCGCGACGGCGACATCGCCCGCGCCCTTGCCCAGGCGCACGGCCTCGACGGTGGCAGCGTCGGCGTCGCCCTCGGCGTACTCCTCGTCGCCGCGGTCGTCGTCGGGCTCATCTTCGTCAGTGGGTTCATCGTCGTCCGGTTCAGGGCCATCGCCAGTCTCGTCCTCGGGCTCGACCGCAGCGTCCGGCTCGCCCGCGGGTGCCTCAGCCGGGTCGGCGGGCTCACCTTGAGCACCGGCGACGATCGCAGCCTCGACCTGCTCGACCTCGCCGGAGGCGTGATCGAGCGAGCCCGGGATGTTCTCCCGGTGCAGCTTCTTCTTGCGATCTTTCGCTCGCTGGCGGTTTCGTGCCATGAGATGCGGGGGCTCCTGAGCGCTACCGGGTCTCCCGGTGGCTCGTGTGTTCCTTGCACCACTTGCAGTACTTGCGCAGGGAGATGCGATCCGGGTTGTTGCGCTTGGACTTATTCGTCTGGTAGTTGCGCCGCTTGCAGACCTCGCAGGCGAGGGTCACAGCGATACGCACGTCTCCGCGGGCCATTCGGCGCTCCGTGACGGCGAGAGGACAGAAAAAGGACCTGCGGCAAGCAGGTCTGCCCGAGAGGATAGCGCGGGCGCCGGGACATGCGGGAGGGCCAGCGGCGGGCGGCGATTTCGTTCCACCCGTCCCCCGGGCCGGCCGGGACTACGCGCGCGCCCGCCTGCGGGTCAAGGCGGGTCATGTGCACGCTCGCATCCAGCTGCGACCCGGCGCTGCCCTGGTAGACGCCCCGCACCGGCGGCACGTCGGCGTGCAGGCGGCCGTGGCCGATCTTCACGTGGCTCTCGCTGGCGAGGCGGCGGTTCGTCGGGTCCGCGCCGACCCAGACCGGCTCCCCCCGCCGTGCAGCCGGGTCTCGCGCGACAGGTCGCCGTCGCGCAGGCGCAGGTGCGTCGTGTTTGATCGCCTCCCACATCTCTGCCGAGATGACGTCGCGCACCGCTTGCGCGCTCTCGCGCGCGCGCGCGACACACGCCACGACGGAAGCCGGGTTGTCGGCGTCGCGGGTCAGCGCGTCGAGCACCGCGTCGCCGGCGCGGTATGCGCGCATCAGGCCGGGCACGCCGAGCACCGAGTCGGCCCGGAACTCGAGCGGGTCGACGAAATCGTCGTCCAGCCGCCGGTAGACGGCATGCACGCGCTGCAGACCGTGCGTCGTGCGCATGTAGAGCACGTCGTCGCGCACGAGATCGCAGCCGGCGACGTGGCAGTAGACGCCGCCCGGCGGCCGGATTCCGTGCGCCGCGCGGGCGAAGTGGCTGCGCGACACGACCAGGCGCCACGGGAGGATCCCCACGCGGACGATCTCGCGCGCGTGGTAGACGTCGTCGACGAAGCGGTTCAGCGCACGGATGCGCTGGGCGACGCCGCGCTTGATGCCCGTCCACTCCTCGGCCGACATGATCCGCGGGACGATGTCCAGCGGCATCGGACGCTCGAGCGTCGGGCCGTCGTCGCCGCCCCTCGTGTCGAACGTGATCCCCAGCTGGACGAAGATCGCATCCCGCCCCTGGCCCGCGGCGGCGAGCTGGTCGGGCCGAGTGCATCCAGACCGGCGATGAGCGCGGCCGCGTGCGGCCGCGGCTGCCCGTCGCTGTCGTACAACTCGTCGTAATAGCCCGCGGCCGGCCGGTAGGCCGGCGCCGAGCGCGCAATCTGCACGTCGGTCATCTTCGCGCAGCTGCGCAGATGGTCCGCGCCCCCGTCATGTCCTGGCGGCCAACACCCGCCGCCGCGGTTTCGCCAGCCGGGCCGCGGCGTGCCGCTCAGCGCCGCCGCTTGATGACCTTGAACTTCTTGGCGACGACGACCACGCGCTTGCCGCGGGCATCGGCGCCGACGAGCTTCCAGCGATGCGTGCCGGTCTTGCGCACCCGCTTGCGCAGGTACGTCCGCTTGCTGCTGAGGATCTTCATGCGCCGGCCGTCGAGGTAGACGCGCCAGCGCTTGACCTGGCTGGCGTTCGTCGCCTTCCAGCGCAGCGTCGAGCGACTGCCGCTGCGAATGCGCTTCTTCAGGCTGAGCTTGACCTTCGTCCGACCGCCGACGGCGAGCCCGATCGAGTGCGTGCCACCGGAGCGCCACATCGCACCGGGCAGGACGCGGTGCAGCGCGGCGCCGACGTCCAACGCGCCGGAGCCGAGCAGACCGGCCAGCAGCGACGGGCGCGGGGCGCTCTGCGTGAGCGCGTCGCGCAGGGCGGACTCGGGCAGGTCCGGGCGCGCGGAGGCCAGCAGCGCCAGGGAACCCGCGACGAACGGCGCCGCCATCGACGTGCCCTGCCGCAGCTCGTAGCCCGAGCCGCGCGCGGTCGACAGGATCAAGCCGCCGGGAGCGGCGAGGTCGACGCTGTGCAGGCCGCTGTTGGCGATCGAGATCAGGCCGCCGGACTGCCCGGTCGCGGTGACGCTGAGCACTGCGGACTCGGTCGAGGACGCCGGGTAGGACGGCAGCAGGTCGAGGTTGCGCGCGTTGTTGCCGGCCGACGCGACGACCGTCGCGCCGCGCAGGCTGGCGTAGCGCAGGGCCGCGTCGAGGTCGACGCTCGTGCCGTTTCCGTTGATCGAGACGTTGAGGATGCGGGCGCCGCGGTCGATCGCGTAGACGATGCCCTTGGCCAGCTGCGAGGAGTCGCCGGAGCGGTTGGCGTCGAGCACCTTCACGGCCATGATCTTCGCGTCGGGCGCCATTCCCGAGCCGCCGACGCCGTTGCCGGCCTGCGCGGCGATGATCCCGGCGACGTGCGTGCCGTGGCCGTTGTCGTCCTCGACGTTGCCGTTGAGCTCCTTGATGTTCGCGCCGTTGACGTCGTCGACGTAGCCATCGTGGTCGTCGTCGACGCCGTTGCCGGCGATCTCGTTCGGGTTGCGCCAGAGGTTGTCGACGAGGTCGGGGTGGCTGAGCTGCACCCCGCTGTCGAGGATCGCGACGATGACGCCCGCGCCACGCGACTGCGTCCATGCCTCCGGTGCGCCGGTGACGGACTGGCTCAGGCCCCACTGCTCGTCGAGCAGCGGGTCCGAGGCGGCCTGGGCGGGGGCGGCACCGGCACCGAGGGCGAGCGCGGCCACGATGGTGGCGATCCGTCGTGTCGAGGGGGGCAGCACACGAACCCTCTCGGGCCAATCCAACGGCCGCTATCAGCGCACCGACCCTGCCTGGACAGACGGATGACTCGCCGTTCGCCGGCGTAGACGGGTGATCGGCATCCAGCTCGGGCTCTCAAGTCAGCGGTACGACGGCGCGCCCAGCACCCGGCAGCCCGATGGCACCTTTGGGGCGTATG
>JBBSQG010000212.1:0-5831 GCA_038258125.1 Solirubrobacterales bacterium | reverse complement strand
GCTGATCGGCGTCCTCGCCCTGCAGGGCGGCTTCGCCGCGCATGCGCGGATGCTGCGGGGGCTGGGCGCCGACGTGCGCGAGGTGCGCGTGGCCGGCGACCTCTACGGCCTTGATGGGCTCGTCATCCCCGGCGGCGAGTCGACGACGATGACGCTGGGGATCGAGCGCGAGGCGATGGCCGAGCCGCTGCGCGCGTTCGCCGCGCCGGTGTTCGGGACCTGCGCCGGGTTGATCATGCTCGACCGCGAGCACGTCGGTCTGATGGACCTGCGCGCCGAGCGCAACGCGTTCGGGCGCCAGGTGCGCTCCTTCGAGGCCGATCTGGACATCGTGGGTACGGAGGGACCGCCGCTACGGGCGGTGTTCATCCGCGCGCCGTGGATCGCTGAGCACGGGCCGGGCGTGGAGATCCTCGCGTCGGTCGACGGGCATGCGGTCGCGGCCCAGCAGGGGCGGCTGCTGGCAGTCGCGTTCCATCCCGAGCTGGGCGCCGACACGCGGCTGCACGAGCGGTTTCTCGCGAGCTGCGACAGGGTGCGGCTGACGTAGGCTCCACCCGTGGCGTCATGGAGCGAGATCGAGGCCGAGGCTCCCGCGCTGACCGCGCTCGCGCGCGAGTTCCTCGATGCGTTCGTCCACAAGACGCTTGCGACCCTGCGCCGCGACGGCTCGCCGCGGATCAGCGGCACCGAGCTGATCTTCGCCGAGGGCGAGCTGTGGCTGGGCAGCATGTGGCAGTCCCTGAAGGCGCGTGACCTGCAGCGCGATCCGCGCTTCGCGTTGCACAGCGGCTCCGCGGATCCCGAGGCCGGCTGGCGCGGTGACGCAAAGGTCGCCGGTCGCGTGCAGGAGAGCCGCGACGAGGATCTGCGGGTGCGAATCTTCGGCGGAAAGGGGGGCCCGGAGCCGGCGCACCTGTTTCGCTGCGAAGTCGCCGAGCTGGCGGTCGTCTCGCTACCCGACCCGCCCGACCTCCTCGTCATCGAGGCGTGGCACGAGGGGCGCGGGGTGACGCGCCGCGAGCGGCGCTGAGGCGGGCCGCCGATCGCACACGTCGTGAACATCGCGTCAGGCGAGTCAGGATCAGATCAGTAATCGGATCGCGCGTGGACTTGAGGAGGGGTGTTGCGAACTACGTGCCCTATAGGCACGCAATTCGCAAGACCCCCTCGGGCTGAGCCTGGATCTCCCCGCGCCGGGATGAGGTGCACGGCATCGCGGGTGGATCTACCGGCTGGGCTGGGCTCACGGGGGATGGCAGCGGCCGCTCGCCAAGACCCTGACGAGCGCTCCCAGATGACCAATCGGCCCGGGTTCCGGCTGAAGGGGCGAGCTCAGCGAGCGCCCGAGGCGAGGCGGCGGTCGATCTCCCGGATCACGGTGACGCGGTTGCGGTGGGCCGTCTCGTAGAGGCGCGCCACCGCCAGCGACTCGAGGCTGGCGGCGGCCAGGCGGTCGTTGACATCCTTGGCGGTCAGGCTGCCGTAGCCCCGCCAGGGCTCGCCGACGCGGATCTGCGCGCCGGCGCCGTCCTCGGCGCCCTCGTCGGCGGACTCCGCGACCACAACCGCCTCGCGGCAGACGTGGTCGCCGGGCGCCGCGGGCAGCGGATCGGCGGCGGCGGAGGCCGGGGTGGGGACGGGCGCGTACGTCGACGCGGGGTCGGGTGTGCGCGCGGGCGAGGGCGGCGGAGCCGAGCGCGGCACGGTCGAGCCGGACGGGCCGGAGTCGGTGGACCGGGCCGTCCACTGGTTGCGGCGGCGCGAGCGACGTTCGCTGGCCATGTCAGCGACCTGGCGGGCGGTCGACAGGGCGAGCGAGCCGGCACGGCGCGCGGCGGTGAGAGAGACCTCTGCGACGCGGGCGAGCCTGTCGAATGCTGGCATGTGCCTTACGCTACCCGGCCCGGCGCACCCGGATGCGATTTCGTCGGCTGTGGCCTACGCGACAGTGGCCGTGCCGGCGCCGACTCAGACGACGAGGCCGTGCCGGACCGTGTTCTCGGTCACGACGCGCGGCTCGACGAAGTGCAGGAGATAGTCATCGCCGCCGGCCTTCGTGCCGGTGCCCGAAAGGCGGTTGCCGCCGAACGGCTGGCGGCCGACCATCGCGCCGGTCGTCGAGCGGTTGACGTAGAGGTTGCCGACCGGCGAGCGGTCGATGACGCGCTGCACGGTGCGCGGGTTGCGGCTGAACAGCCCCCCGGTGAGCGCGACCGGCAGCGCGTCGACGCGGTCGCAGGCCTCGTCGACGTCGCCGACGGCCTCGATCGTCAGCAGCGGGCCGAAGATCTCCTCGCGCAGGACCGGCGAGTCGGGCGGCAGGCCGCTGACGACGAGCGGCGCGACGTACCAGCCCTCGGCGGGCAGGGCGCCGCGCCGCGCTGCGCCGCCGCTGACGATCTCACCACCCTCGGCGGCCAGCGCCGCGTAGCGCTGGACACGCTGCTGTGCCGCGCGCTCGATGAGCGGCGGCACGTCGGTGGCGAAGTCGTCGGCGGGGCCGACCTGGAGGCCCGCGACCGCGCCGGCGAGCCGTTCGACGAGCGCGTCGTGCTGGGCTGCGTGGACGAGCACGCGCGCGACGGCCGAGCACTTCTGCCCGCCGTAGGCGAAGGCCGACTCGACGATCGCCGGGATCGCCTCGTCGAGGTCGGCGTCGGAGTCGACGATGACGCAGTTCTTGCCGCCCATCTCCGCGACCACACGCGTCAGCTGGCGTGCGCCGGGCCGCACGGCGGCGGCCGTGCGCAGTAGCTGCAGGCCGACCGGGCCCGAGCCGGTGAAGGCGATCGTGGCGACGTCGGGGTGGGCCGCCAGCGCGGCACCGGTGTCGCCCTCGCCGGGCAGCAACGCGATCGCGTCGGCCGGGACGCCGCCCGCGCGCAGCGCCTCGACGACCCGCAGGCCGCAGCCCGGCGCCTGCTCGGCGGGCTTGAGCACGACGGTGTTGCCGGTCGCCAGCGCCGCGGCGGTCATCCCGGTCGGGATCGCCAACGGGAAGTTCCACGGTGCGATCACCGCGCAGACCCCGCGGGGCGCGTAGCGCAGCGCGTTGCGCTCGCCGGGGACCTGGAGCAGCGGCGGGCCGTCGCCGCCCTGCAGCTCCAGCGCGCCGCGGGCGTAGAACTCGAGGAAGTCGATCGCCTCACAGACGTCGGCGTCGGCCTCCGGCCAGGGCTTGGCGCACTCCCGGACGGCGAGCGCGGCGAGCGACGCGCGCCGGGCTCGCATCCAGGCGGCGGCGCGCAGCAGCGCCGCCGCACGTTCGGCGACCGGCGTCGCCGCCCAGCGCGGGAAGGCGCCGCGGGCGGCGGCCACCGCCGCGGCAGCCTCCTCCGGCGTGGCCATCGCCGCCAGAGCGACGACCCGCTCCGGGCGCCCCGGATCGGTCGACGCGATCTCGTCGCCGGGGCGCCGCTCGGCGCCGATCCAGACCGGCACGTGCAGCGGCAGGCGCAGCTCGCCGAGGCCGACGGCGAGCTTCGCGCGCTCGGTCGCGCGGCGCAGCTCGAGCACCGGTTCGTTGCGAAACGGCGCAGGCGCGGGGCCGGTCATGCCGGCTCGCTGCTCTGCGGCGCGGTGAGCAGCTGCTCGAGCGGCACGCCGTGCGCCTGGTCGGCGAGAAACGAGTCGTTGGCCGTGTTCTCAAGCAGCCTGCGCACGAGGTAGGCCATGCCGGCGACGAGATCGCCGACGGGGCAGTAGGCGCGCACGCGCAGCCCGCTGGCGGCCAGTGCGTGGCCGAGGTCGTCGCCGAGGCCGCGCAGCACCTGGAACTCGACGTCGCGGGGGCCGCCGCCGAGTGCCGTGTTGCGGGCGATCGCGTGGGCGACCGAGCGCAGGTTGTGTGAGGCGATCGCGACGCGCACGAGCGGGCGTGCCTCGAGCAGCCGCACGGTGAGCGCCTCGAAGTTCGCGTCGCAGTCGGCCTTGTGTTCGAAGACCGGCACCGCCCAGCCGTGCTGGCGCGCCTCGACGACCTCGTGATCCCAGTAGGCGCCCTTGACGAGCCGCACCGTCAGCGGTTGTGCGCGCTGGGTGCGACGGGCCCAGCCGAGCACCGTGTCGAGCGTCTGCGGCGAATCGCGCAGGTAGGCCTGCAGAACGACGCCGGCGCTCGGACCGTCGGCGAACTCGGGCTCGGCCAGCAGCGCCAGGACGAGCTCGAGCACCGCCTCGCGCGAATCCAGCGACTCCATGTCGATGTGCAGATGCGCGCCGAGCGTCTGCGCCTGGCGCAGCAGCTCGCGTAGCCGTGGGGCCGCGTCGCGCTGGCCGCGCTCCGGCGCCTCGGGGCGCAGCAGCGGGGTCAGTGCGGAGACCTTCACCGACAGGTTCGCTCGCGGCACCGGACCGGCGGCGTCGTGCTCGAGCAGCGGTTGTGCGTCAAAGCCGGCGAAAGCGGCCGCGAGCGTGTCGAGCGCCTCGCCGCAGCGCGTCGCGTAGCGATCGGCCTCGGCTGCGGTGACCGTCGCCTCGCCGAGCAGGTCGACCGAGGCGCCGATCCCGTCGCGCCACAGCTTGCGCAGCGCGGCCAGCGCCGCCGATGGATCCTCGCCGACGATGAAGCGGTGCGCCATGTGTCGCACGCCCGCCGCGCCAGCGGCGCCGAGCGCCGCGCGCCCGGCCTTCGTGTGGCCCATCTTCATCGCGGCACGCAGCGACGGCGCGCGCGAGCCGACCTGCTCGAGAAAGCCCGTCAGGTGGGCGGCGAGGTCATCGAGCGAGCGGCAGGCGGGAACGACGTCGACGAAGCGAAACAGCGCCGCGCGCAGCTCCTCATCCTGCGCGGCGAGGTCCATCGCGCGGTCGTCGACCGCCTTGAGCGGCCGGCCCCGATGCGACGGGAACGCCGCGGCGAGCTCGCGGCCGACGCGCCGGATCTCCGGCTCGAGCGTCGCGGGCGCGCCCACGGGAGGATCGGTCATGTCGTCGTTACGGTTGGTGGACCTGGCCGGCCGGGCCGTTCGTTGGCGGGCGGCCCACTACGGCGAGCCGGTCGACGACGGCGGCACGAGCTCCGGGACCGCCGAGGTGTCAGCGGGCGGCGCGACCTGGCCGGTGCCGGTCGCGTCGCCACCCGTGTTGATCTGCTTGTCGGCGTCGGATGTCGGCGTCGGCTTCGGCGTCGTCGCCTTGGCGGGCGCGGTCGCCGGCGTGCCCTTCGCCGCCGGCGGCGGGGTGGCGGCGGCCGGCGGTGGCGTCGCCGGCTTCGCCGTGGACTTCGCGGTCGACTTCGCCGCGGTGGTCTTGGCGTCGGTCGTGCGCGATGGGGGCGTCTCGCCGCGCTGGCGGGCTCGATCGCGCGCCTTGGCGAGCTCGACGGCGTCGCCGCTGGCATCCTTGGCACCGGGCACGGTCTCAAATAGCGCGCTGGAGGCGGCTGCCGGGTCGGTGACCGGCGCGGAGACGCGCGGGCTCGACTCTGGTGGGTTGGCGCCGAAGACGCCCGACACGAAGAGCGCGACGAGCAGCGCCAGCAGCACGAGCACGATCGGCAGGATCAGCGGCAGGCGCCGCGAGCCGCTCGAACGACTGCGCCGCTCCCGCGGCCGTGGGGCGTACTCGGCCGTCTCGTAGGCGGGCGGCGCGGCGTCCGCGGGCGGTTCGCACACCGGTTCGGCGATCACGGGCTCGGGCGCGGCCGCCACCAGCGTGTCGCCGAACACCAGTGGTGCGGCTGCTGCTGCGGCTGGGGCTGCGGCGACAGCCGGGCCGCCGGGGGCAGGCTGCGGGCGACGCTCGGACCGCTTGCCACGCCGCGGCAGCCCGCCGAGCAACGCGGACGCGCCGCGCTTCCGTCCGCGACGGGCCGGCGCGGCGGGCTC
>JBBSQG010000211.1:0-5836 GCA_038258125.1 Solirubrobacterales bacterium | reverse complement strand
AGATCGGCTTCGGGATACAGCGGGCGCAGGATCTCGTCCACCGCGACAAGCGCGTAGAAGCGAGCGACGAGCCGGCGGAACGTCGGCTCCCCACCGACGGCGTCGTAGAGGGTCAGTGGTTGCGACTGCGCCGGCGCGGTCATACACGCAGGCTATCCCCGTGGGTGCCGATCGCGCCGGCGCGCCGTGATCGGGCGCGCCTCGGCGGCTTGCGTCGTTCCACGCGGAGCCCGATCATGGCGCGATGGCGTATGACGAGGATCTCGCCAACCGCATCCGCGAGCTCATCGCCGCCGGCCCGGACGTCACCGAGCGGCGGATGTTCGGCGGGCTGGCGTTCCTCGTCGGCGGACACATGGCGGTCGCGGCGAGCCGCGAGGGCGGGCTGATGGTGCGCGTCGATCCGGCGCGGACCGACGAGCTCTGCGGCGAGCCGCACGCGGGCCCGTTCGTGATGCGCGGCCGGCCGCTGCAGGGCTGGCTCCGCGTCGCCGCCGAGGGCGTGCAGACGACGGACGACCTTGCGCCCTGGGTCGAGCGCGGCGTCGCCTACGCGCGCTCGCTGGTGCCCAAGGCGTGACGTCGATCAGGTGTTGGGGGCGAGGGCGGGCAACGGCTCACTGAGCACGACGAGGCCGCTGCTCGCTCGGACCGGCCGCGCGCCGAACCGGCCGTCCGGTCAGCCGCCCGCCGCCGTCGCGCCCCAGTCCTCCGGCTTGACCTCGCCCAGCGGCTGCGAGAAGAACCACTTGTGTCCCTCGGGGTCGGCGGCGGCGAAGCGCCGCTCACCGTAATCCTGGTCGGCCGGCTCCTCGGTGATCTCGGCGCCGGCGGCGCGGGCGCGTTCGCACAGCGCGTCGACGTCCTCGAGTCCGTCGACGGTGACGATCATCGTGTTGGCGCCGAGCTTCGTCGGGCCGCGGTAGTCGCCGCCGGGATCGCCCATGTAGATGATGTCGTCGCCGAGTCGCATCTCGGCATGGTTGACGTCGCCGTCCGCGCCCTGGTAGCGCAGGATCTCCTCGAAGCCGAAGGCGCGCGCGAGGAAGTCCAGCGCGGCGTCGCAGTCCTCGTAGAGCAGGTACGGGGTGATCGTCATGGGGTTCTCTCCTTGTCGTTGGCGTGGCCGGGGTCGCACGGGTGGATGCTCCCCCGCCGGATCTCGGTGTCGAGGCGCCGAACCACCGACTCGTCGTTCTACGGCGCGACTGACACCGGCAACCTTGGCGGCGTCGACGCCGGGCCGCAGTCCTGGCACGGGCAGCCGTTCTCGGCCGAGGTGACGCTGCCGCCGCTGGGCGTCGTCTGGCTGGTGCCGGACGCGGACGCGGGTGACGTACCAAAGAAGCGGATATAGCTCCGAATGTGCCGAACCCCGATCCGGGGGCTCGTCGCGCTACGCGCCCTGCCTGCTGGCTGCGCGCGTGATGGGGCGACCGCCCGGCACCGGGTTCTAGACCGGCGTCGGTGAGCCGACCAGCGCCTTGATGCGGCCAGCGTCCAGCGTCTCCTCCTCCAGCAGCGCGGCGGCGAGGCGCTCGAGCTCCATGCGCGAGTCGGCCAGCACGGCGTCCGCGCGGGCCTGCGCCTCGATGACGAGCGCGCGCACCTCGATGTCGATCGTGCGCGCGGTGTCGTCCGAGACGGCCACGACGTGGCCGTTCTCGTCCGGATCCTCGGAATAGCCGACCGGGCCCAGCACGTCGCTCATGCCAAGCTCGCGCACCATCCAGCTGGCGATCCGCCCGACCGCGACGAGATCGCCGGCGGCGCTGGAGCCGGCGTGACCGAAGACGAGCTGCTCGGCGCCCCGTCCCCCGAGCAGGATCGCCATCTCGTCCAGCAGCGCCGAGCGCGACCGGGCGACGCGGTCGTGCGTGTCGGTCAGCCAGGCACGGCCAAGGGTCCGACCGGAGGGGATGATGCTGACCATGTGCGGCAGGCCGCCCTCGGGGGACGCGAGCGCGACGACGACGTGCCCGGCCTCGTGGACGGCGATCGTGCGGCGCTCGCTGTCGGTGAGCACGTGTGCGCGTGAGATGCCGAGCGTCGCGCGCTCGACGGCCTGCTCGACGGTCGCCATCGATATCTCGACCGTCCCGTTGCGCGCGCTCAGCAGCGCGGCCTCGTTCATGATGTTGGCCAGGTCGGCGCCAGACAGGCCGCGCGTGATGCCCGCGATCGCGTCGAGGTCGACGTCGGCGGCCAGGCGCTTGCTGCCGATGTGCACCTGCATGATCGCCAGCCGACCCGCCCGGTCGGGCAGGTCGACGGTGATCTCGCGGTCGAAGCGCCCGGCGCGCACGAGCGCGGGGTCGAGGATCTCGGGGCGGTTGGTCGCCGCCATGATGATGACGCCCTCGCGCTGGCGGAAGCCGTCGAGCTCGACGAGGATCTGGTTGAGCGTCTGCTCGCGCTCGCGGTTGCCGTCGGCCGAGCTCTCGCGGCGCGCGCCGATCGCGTCGATCTCGTCGATGAAGACGATCGTCGGCGCCATCGCGCGGGCCTGGCCGAAGAGGTCGCGCACGCGGCCCGAGCCCTCGCCGACGAAGATCTCGGTGAACTCCGTCGCGGCGACGGAGAGGAAGGCGGCGTTGGACTCGCCGGCCACGGCCCGCGCGAGCAGCGTCTTACCGGTGCCGGGCGGTCCGACCAGCAGGAAGCCCTTCGGGAAGGTCGCGCCGCGCTCGACGAAGCGGGTCGGATCCCGCAGGTAGTCGGTGATCTCGCGCAACTCGGTCAGCGCCTCGCCGACGCCGGCCACGTCCTTGAACGTGACGCGCTCGGCGCCGAGCGTCTGCTGGCCGACCGTGCGGTCGCGCATCGTCAGGCGGCGCTGGCGCTCGGGGGCCTCGAGGATTCGCGTCAGCGCCTCCTCGAGCTCGACCTGGCCGATCTGATCGCCGCCGGCGCGCACCGCCAGCAGCGCCGCCTCGTTGGCGACGCTCTCGAGGTCGGCCCCGGTGAAGCCGATCGCGCGGCTGGCGATCCGGCGCAGGTCGACGTCCTCGGCCAGTGGCTTGCCCTTGACGTGCAGCGCCAGAATCGCGCCGCGACCCTGCTCGTCGGGGCGGTCGACCGAGACGGTGCGGTCGAAGCGCCCGGGGCGCAGCAGCGCCCCGTCGAGATCGTCGGGGCGATTGGTCGCGCCGACGACGATCGTGCCCTCGCCGCGGGCGAAGCCGTCCATCTCGGTCAGCAGCTGGTTGAGCGCCTGGTTCTGCTCGTCGTTGGCCGCGACGGCGCCTGACCTGCGCTTGCGCGCGACCGCGTCGATCTCGTCGATGAAGACGATCGCCGGCGAGCTCTCGCGTGCCTCGCGGAACAGCTCACGCACGCGCGCAGCGCCGACGCCGACGTACATCTCGACGAACTCGGAGCCCGAGATGGTGTAGAAGGTCGCGCCCGACTCGCCGGCCAGCGCCTGCGCGAGCAGCGTCTTGCCGCAGCCTGGCGGTCCGTACAGAAGCACGCCCTTGGGCACGCGCGCGCCGATGCGGGCAAAGCGGTTGGGGTCGACAAGGAAGTCCGACAATTCGCGCAGCTCGGCGACCGCGGCGTCCTGCCCGGCGACGTCGTCGAAGGTCATCAACGTCTCGTCCTTGTGCGCTTTGCGAGCGCCGCTGTTGCTCGAGAACGCTCCGGTGCCGGCGCGCGAGGAGAGGATGAAGTAGCCCAGGACGACGATCAGGATCAGCGTCGGGAGCACCAGGGCGAGGATCGGCAGGATGCGCTTGCCGTACTGCTGGTCGATCCGCAACGGGACCTCGTTGTTGGAGATCAGGTTGACGAGGCCCTCCCGCTGGGTCTCCGAGCGCAGGTAGGGCGTGTAGTAGCGCTGGCGCGCGAGTCCCGGCAGCTTGTAGGTGCCGACGACGTATCCATCGGCGTCGAGGACGACGGCGCTCTGCAGCCGCCCCGTCTCGGCGAGGTTGACGAAGCGCGAGAAGTCCAGCTTGCGCCCGTCCGGGCTCGGCTTCGTCGCGAGGATCACCTGCCCGAAGGCGATCAGCAGCACGACGATGATCAGACCGGCCCAGAAGCCGGGCGTGTTCAGCCGGCGAGAGGCGCGCATTCAGGGTTCCGATCGATCGGTGAGCCGCATGACGAAGGAGGGCAGCCTACCGCTGCTAGGTGGCACGATACAGCTAGTGACCAGGTCGATCGCCGCCGCCTCCGCCGCCGATGGAGGGCGGCGCTATAGTGCCACGGCGTGCGAGGGCGACCGCAGAGGTTCGCATTCGGCCTCGGCGCGCAGGCGGGCCGGCTGGCCCGCGGCGCCGCGGCGCTCGCGCTTGCGGCCGGTGCGATCGCCGCCGTCGGCGCTGCCCAGGGCCTCTCCTCCGACGATCGGCCGCGTCCCAGGGCAGCGCAGACACCCGACGATCCGCTCTTCGCGCAGCAGTGGAACCTGCGCGCGATCGGGCTTCCGTCGGCCTGGGCGATCTCGCGCGGCGAGGGCGCCGTCGTGGCCGTGCTGGATACCGGCGTCGCCTACCGCACGCGCGGGCCGCACCGCCGCGCCCCCGACCTCGCGGGCACCCGCTTCGTCGACGGCTGGGACTTCGTCGATGACGACCCCTTTCCCGACGACGTCGCCCCCGCCGACGGGCGCCGCAGCCACGGGACGCTGATGGCCGGCCTGATCGCCCAGACGACCGGCAACGGCATCGGCTCCGCAGGGGTGGCTCCGGCGGCCGCGATCATGCCGATCCGTGTGCTCAAGCCCGACTTGTCTGGATCGGCGCGAGCGATCGCGCGCGGCCTTCGATTTGCCGCCGACCATGGCGCAGACATCGCCAGCGTGAGCATCGCCGGGCCGTCGGACACGCGCGCGGTGCGCCGCGCCGTCGACTACGCCGTCGGCCGCGGGGTGACCGTGGTGGCCGCCTCGGGCAACGACGGCGCGGACTCCGTCAGCTGGCCGGCGGCCGACCCGCAGGTGATCGCCGTCGGCGCGGTCGCGCGCGACCTGACGCGGGCGCGCTACTCCAACTTCGGCGCGAGCCTCGACATCGTGGCGCCGGCGGGCGCCGGCGATCGCGCCAACGGTCCCTTCGGGCCCGGCGACGGCGTTCTGGCGCAGGCGCTGAAGGGCGGGCAGGCGAAGTTCTGCTTCTGCTTCTCGGCCTCGACCTCGGCCGCCGCCGCTCAGGTCTCGGGCGTTGCCGCGCTCCTGGTCGGCTCCGGACAGGTCGATGGCCCGCGCGAGATCCGCGCTGCGCTGCTGGCCGGCGCGCGCGACCTCGGGTCGGCCGGACGCGACCCCGTGTACGGCGCCGGGCTCGTGCAGGCGCGGCGCTCGTTGGGTGGCCGCGACGCCCCGGCCGCGGCATCCGCGCCCAGGCCGTCCTCCGAGAGCGGTGGCGCCCGCGCTCTCTGGGCGGCGGCCGCGGTCGCGGCGGTGGTCGTCGCGATCATGCTGCTCGCGCGCCGTCGCGGCCGTCGGACGAGCTGACGACGACGGTCGACGATCGCAGGGGGGACCGCGAGGGGAGGTCTCGATCGTCGATCTGCGCAGCCACGCCAGCTACGTGTCGCTGCGCTAGATGAAAAAAGTCCTGCGGTGTTTCGGACGAGAGCGCCATCGACGATCGCCGACCGGGTCGCACCACTTTCCTGGAAATAGCGGCCAGAAACGGTGTTCTGGGGCCCCACGGCAGACCGCCGTTCATCTCTTGGCAGACCCTCTATGTGAGTCGGCCATCTAGACGCGCGACACCCAGACCTGTTAGAGATACCGGCGCTGTCCCTGCAACGAACACCATGCGGCGCCGCGCACGGCCGCAGCGGCTTATCGAGGAGTCTTCATGAGGAGAGTTGGGCTAGTGCTGGT
>JBBSQG010000210.1:0-5846 GCA_038258125.1 Solirubrobacterales bacterium | reverse complement strand
TGCGCACCCCGGCGAGGAGATCACCGAGGCGGTTCTCTACGGCCCGCGCCAGCGGATCTGGGACCAGGCCGAGAACCGTCGCCACGCGCAGAAGGCGATGCTCGAGCTGCTGCTGCGCTGACGCCGGCCTCGCGGCGCGCGGCGCCCGATCCGGCGGTGTCGGAGGAGTGCCGGCGGCGCCCGACGAGGGTATGGTTGCGGCGCCGGGTCGCACGGAGGCGTCACCACACAGGGGAGGTTTTCGATGCCGCAGCCGAGGAAGCCAGGATCGTCCGGGCGCAAGCCACCGGCGCGCAAGCGCGCCGCTCCGAAGGCCAAGGGCGCCGCCGCGAAGCCGGCGGCTGCCAAGCGTCCCGCCGCCGCGAAACGGCCGCCGGCGGGCAGCGGCCCGGATGCCCGCGAGGCGCGCGCCGAGCAGCAGCGCGAGGACCAGCTGCATGCCGCGGCCGCGTCGCTTCGCGAGCTGCTCTCCAGGGGCGTCGTGATCACCGCCGACCGCCTGCAGGAGACGATCGACGACGCGGTCCGGCTTGGTCGCATGACGCGCGAGGACGCCGAGGAGCTCGCCCGCAACCTCATCGAGATCGGCCGCCGCCAGACGCAGGACACGCTCGCCGAGGTCGAGGGCCTGCTCGGCCGCTCGGCCAAGCAGACGCGCGGTCAGGCGCGCTCGCGGCTGAAGAGCGTCGGCGAGGCGGCGCGCCACGCCCCCGGCGGCGACCGCGCGCTGCGCGCCGTGGACCGCGTGCGCCGTGCCGCCGGCCTCGGGTCCGCGCTGCCGATCGCCGGCTACGACGACCTCACGGCGGCGCAGGTC
This sequence comes from Solirubrobacterales bacterium, assembly GCA_038258125.1. Lineage (GTDB taxonomy): Bacteria > Actinomycetota > Thermoleophilia > Solirubrobacterales > Solirubrobacteraceae > CADCVQ01. The sequence continues at coordinate 5,029 of JBBSQG010000210.1, read as the reverse complement.
AAGGAGAGCCTCGGCAACCTCGACGTCGCGCAGCTGTGCAAGGTGCGCGACCACGAGCGGCGCAATGCGAACCGCAAGTCGATCCTGATGGCGATCGAGAAGCGGCTGAAGTGACGCCGCCCTGAGGCGGACGCGCCGGCGCCGCCTATCCTCGCAAGACCGATGGAGTCCTCCACGTTCATCCGCCCCGAGCGGGGCGCCCAGCTGGACCTGCGCATCGACGCGCTCGCCAACGGCGGCAACGGCATTGCCCGCCTGGAGGGCTACGTCGTCTTCGTCGCGGGCGCGATCCCCGGCGATCTCGTCCGCGCCGTCGTCACGAAGCGCAAGCGCGCCTACGCCGAGGCGCGCGCGGTCGAAGTGCTCGAGCCCAGTCCCGAGCGGATTGCGCCGCTCGCCGATCACCCGGGCGCGCCCTGGCAGGTCATGCCCTACGAGCGCCAGCTCGCCGTCAAGCACGAGCAGGTGGGGGACGCGCTGACGCGGATCGGCCACCTCGAAGGCTTCCAGCTCGACGACATCGTCCCGGCGGTGGCGCAGTGGCGCTACCGCAACAAGCTCGAGTACTCCTTCGGGACGGCGGACGACGGCACGCTGATCTGCGGCTTTCACGCCCCCGGCTCCTGGCACCACATCGTGCCGGTCTCTGACTGCCTGCTGGCTTCGGAACGCTCCAACCTGGCCCGCGAGCAGGTGCTGGCGTGGTGTCGTGAGCAGGGTCATGTCGCGTTCGATCGCCGCACGCACACGGGTCTGCTGCGCAACCTCGTCGTGCGCGAGGGGCGGCGCACGAACCAGCTGCAGGTGCGGCTCGTCACCGGTCCGGGCGAGATCGACGGCGCCTCGCTGGCGGCCGCCGTGGACTGTGAGGGGCTGGCGTGGACGGTGACCGACGCGCTGGCCGAGACGACGCAGGGCGGCGAGACGCGCAAGGTCGCGGGCAACCGCACGCTGGAGGAGGAGCTGTGCGGGCTGAGCTTCTCGATCGCGCCCAACGCGTTCTTTCAGACGAACACCGAGATGGCCGAGGTGCTCTACGGGATCGCCGCCGAGCTCGCCGACCTGAAGGGCTGGGAGCGCGTCTACGACCTGTACTGCGGGATCGGCACGGTTGGGCTGTCGCTGGCCTCGCGCGCGGGCGAGATCTGGGGCCTGGAGATCGTCGAGTCGGCGGTCGCCAACGCGATCTCCAATGCCAAGCGCAACGGGATCGGAAACGCGAAGTTCTTCGCCGGCGACGTGCGCCTGGCGCTGCGCGAGCTCGTCGAGGAGGCCAGCCGGCCCGACGTGTGCATCATCGACCCGCCGCGCGCCGGGCTGTCGCAGAAGGTCGTGCGGCGGATCATCGAGGCCGCGCCACGGCGGATCGTCTACGTCTCCTGCAACCCGACGACGCTGGCCCCCAACGCGGCGCAGCTCGTCGAGGCCGGCTACGCGCTCAAGCGCGTCGTGCCGGTCGACATGTTCCCGCAGACACCGCACATCGAGTGTGTGGCGGTGCTGGACCGCGCCTGAGCCTCTTCGCCGGCAGCATCAGTCGTCGGCGCGGCGTTCGATCGCGGTGAGCACGTCGATATCGCGGAGATCGGCGGGCCGGCCGCTGGCCCGCTTCATCGCGATCAGGTCGTCGAGTCCGGCGATCGCCAGCGCGAGCCCGTCGAGGTCGATGACGAGCGCGTGCGCCCGCAGCTCCGCGTAGCTCGGCGCACCGGGCACATCGCGCAGGATGTGCAGCTCGCCGTGCCGGGTCGTCAACGGTGGCACGATGGCCGCGGCAGCGAGCTGCTCGGTGGTCGGGACAGGACCTGCCGGGATGTCGCGGGGCCGCGCATCGAGCTCGATCAGGGCCGCCCGGAGACGGTGGAGGTTCTGCTGGTCGGCCGCAGGGATCAGATCGAGATCCTTCGTCGTTCGGCGGTGCCCGTGCACTTGGACAGCGACGCCGCCGATGATCGTGTATTCGACGGCGTGGCGGTGCAACGTCGCCAGCAACGCGCGCAGATCGAGCACGGCACTTGGCGAGTCAGCGTCGCCGGGCATCGCGCGCCCGTGCCTCCACGCCGGCGATCTCCAACTGCGTGGCGACGAGGTTCCACGAGGCGGATTCGGTGAGGCGCTGCTCGAACGTCAGGCGCCGGCTGTGCGCCAGCTCGGCGGGGTCGAGCTCGGGCTCGACGGGCATGATCGTGATGGTCGCCTGCTCGCCCAGCACGCGCAGCAGGCTCGCGAACCGTTCGAACCTCGGGGATTCGAGGCCCGATTCGATTCGGCTGATCGCCGCCTGCGTCGTGCCGGCGCGACGGGCGAGCGAGGCCTGCGTCAGGCCGTGGCGCAGGCGCGCCGCGCGCAGCTCGTCACCGAGGGCGGACATGAATGGAGGGTATACCGCATCCGGCATGTCGGGTTCGCCGCGGGCCGCCGCGGGCGCCGCGCGCCGTCACGTGCCGAGGTTGTCGTGGACGTGCGCGAGCAGGCCCTTGGCCATGTAGACCGTCGTCCCGCCGCTGAACTTGAAGTGCACGGTGTTCTCCTCGCCGCGGTTGACCGACACGATCAGCGCGACGCGCTCGAGCGAGACGTCGTCGTCGTAGGTCTGCTCGAGCTCCTCCATCATCTCGGCGGCGACGCTGCCGATCAATGCCTGGTCGATGCCCATGGGCAGGGTCCTTTCGTGGGGACCGCGGGATCGTAGCCCGGTAGTCGGTGCTGGACGCTCGCTGGACGGCTGACGCCGCGACGAACACCGATTGAGCGGACGTTCGGGCGGGCCATCGTGGGCCGATTCGCAACATCAGGCCAGTAACGCGATTTCGGTTCAAGACCGCTCAAGCGAGGGAAGGCTGCTGCCGACGCTCGGACTGTGCCCCGACCGTAGCTTGCTCGGGGTGGTCACCGGGTCTTGAGTCAAGGAGGATTCACATGAGAAGCCGACGCACCCTGCTTGCCGTGCTGGGAGGCGTGCTCGCCTTCGCGCTTGTCGTCGGAGCGGCCGCGAGCCTCGGAGGAATCACGTCCACGAGCCTCGGCGCGAACGACAGCGTCGTCGCGTCGTGCGACACCAACGGCGTCACGTCGTCGTACTCGACCGTCTACAACACGGCGACGTCGGCGGGCTTCAAGGTCAACGACGTCACGATCGGCGGCATCGCGGACACCTGCGACGGCCTGTCGATGACGATCACGCTGAGCGGCGCGGCCGACTCCTCGCTGGGTTCCGTCACGCAGGTCGTGCCGACCGACGTGGGGACGACGAACGTCGTGAACTTCGTGACCCCGAACGTGCTGGCCCAAGCCGTCACGGGCGTTCACGTCGTCATCACCGGCTAAGCCCGACAAACCAGATGAGGGCCGCTGGTGGCGTGTGAGGCGCCACCGGCGTTCCGCAACCGTCATGCGACCGTGCCGCAAGGCCGCCGTAGCCGTGCTCGCGATCACCGCCGGCCTGGTGATGGTCCCCGGCTTCGCGGCGAGCCTCGGCGGCCTGACGGCCAAGCGGCTTGCCGCGGGCAGCTCGGTGGTGGCGGCCTGCGACACGGACGGGTTCACGGTGGGCTACACGACGTCGACCGGTTCGGTCAGCGCCGTCAACCTGTCCGATATCGCGGACCCCGGATGCGAGGGCGGCCAGCTCTCGCTGGCGCTCGTGAACGCCAGTGGCGCGGTCGTCGTCGCCGGCGGGCCTCAGACGGTGCCGACGGACGGCGACACGCTGCCCAACTCGATGGTCGTGAGCGTCACGCCGACGGCCGCGGCGAGCGTGACCGCGATCCACGTGGTGGTGACCGGACCATGATCGGCCGACGACCGCATGCTCTGCGCGGTCGCCGCGCGCTCCTAGCGGCGGTGCTCGCGATCGGCGCCGCCGCTGCGACGACCGCGTACGCGGCATCGCTGACGGTGGGCTCGAGCCGGTTGACGGTGTGGCACGGCGCGACGGTGGTCGTCTGTTCGCCGTCGACGGTGACCGTTTCGGCAGACGCCGACAGCTACACGGACGAGGTTCAGTCCTCGACGAACTTTGGGAGCGTCGCGGACCTCAAGGTCCGATCCGGCCTGTTGTTGGGGCTCTTGGCCAAGCGCAACACGCTCGTGCGTTTCGCGCTGCCGGCGACTCCTCCGCTCTGCTCCGTGACGGGTGCGACGCTGCGGCTCTTTGCGTCCTCGGCCTCCGGCGTCACGCGGACGCTCAGCGTGAACGCCGCCGACGCGTCATGGCAGGAAGGCACCGTGAACTGGAACAACATGCCCAACCCGACCGGGACGGCGGTCACGACGACATCTGCGGCGGGCTCCCGGACCTGGAATGTGAGCTCGCTGTACTCGATAGCCGCCAACGGGTTCTTCGTGCGAGATCCCGGTGTTCTATCGCTCACCTATGAACAGGTCTTCAACAGTCGCACGGCCACCAGCAACACGCCCGAGCTCGTGGTCACGTTCGGATGACCCGCTCGCCCCGCCTGCGCCGGATCTGGAGCGCGCTCTGCACCGGCACCGTCATCGCGGTCGTCGTCTTCTGGGTCCTCTTCCTGCGCCCGCAGTTCCTCGGCGGACCCGCCGGCTACGTCACGGTCGCCGGCACGAGCATGCAGCCTGGAATGCACACCGGCGACGTCGTCCTGCTCATTCGCCAGGACGGCTATCGCCGCGGTGACGTGATCGCCTACCACGTGCCCCGTGGCGAGCCGGGCGCCGGGCACGTGGTGATCCATCGCGTCGTAGGTGGTTCGGCGACCACGGGCTATGAGACGCGTGGCGACAACCGTGACTCGATCGACTTCTGGCGGCCCAAGCCGGCGGACGTCGTCGGCAAGAAGCGCTTCATGGTGCCGGCGCTGGGCCGGATCGCGCGGATGATCCTCAGCCCGATCGGGCTTGGGCTGCTGGCGGCGCTGGCGACGATCGTGCTGATCGCAACCGCGCCCGCGAAGCGCGAAGTGCAGGTCAGCGCCCGCGCAGCGCCCGCAGCTCGGCGCGAAGCTGAGTGACCTCGGCCTCCAGCCGCGCGACACGGTCGGCGAGCGGAAGCTCG
>JBBSQG010000209.1:0-5869 GCA_038258125.1 Solirubrobacterales bacterium | reverse complement strand
TCTCCTCCGCAAGCATCAGGACATGGCGCCCGTCAGCGTCGCGGATGACCTGGTGCGTGCCCGGGTCGTTGATCTTGCCGGGCGACAGCTTCATCGTGAACCGCACGTCAGGGTCGTCCTCCTGCGGCTGCTCGACGAGCTTGTAGACGGCGCTGAGCGGCTCGCCGCCGCGCAGCCGCGAGCCGACCCCGAACGCGTCGACCGGAACGCCGTCGCGCACGAGCCCGGCGATCCGCGGCGCGTCGAGGTCGCCGGTGAGGATGATCTGGGTCTCCTGAAGACCGGCCTCGTCGAGCCGTCGCCGGGCCTCGGAGGCGAGCGCGCCGAGGTCGCCGGAGTCGATCCGGATCGCCTTCAGCCGTCCACCGGTCGCCTGCTGCGCGGTGATCGCCCGGCGCACGCCCTCAGGCGTGTCATAGGTGTCGACGAGCAGCGTCGCGCCGTCCGGCCGCAGGCGCAGCGCATCACAAAACACCTCCGTCTCCGCCGCCCGCCCGCGCGCCATGACCTTGGCGTGCGCCATCGTGCCGGTGGCGGGGATCGCGAGGTCACGCGCGGCAGCGGTCGTCGCGGTGCCGGCGAAGCCGGCCAGGTAGGCCGCGCGCGCCGCGCTGTGGCCGGCCGCGATGCCGTCGAGGCGGCGCAGCGAGAAGTCCCACACCGGCCGCCCGGCGGCGGCGCGCACGATCTCGGTCGCGTTCGTCGCGACGCGGACGGCATAGTTCACCGTGGCCAGCAGCGGCGATTCGACGAGCGTCGCCTCCAGCCGCCGCGCGGTGACGCGCAGCAGCGGCGTGGCGGCGGGCACGATCGTCCCCTCGCGGATCGCCCACACCGAGCCGCTGAAGCCCAGCTCGCGGAAGCGGTCGAGCACCGGCGGGTCGAACGTCACCGGATCCTGCTCGGCGAGCCACGCGAGGTCGGTCTCGCTGAAGCGCATGCCCTCCAGGAAGGCGAGCGCCTCCTCGACCCCGGCGACGGTCAGCGCGCGGCTGCTGCGCGCCGACAGCTCGAACGTGACGAGATCGTCGGCCGCGCCCTCGTGGACGTAGTCGGCGGCCATGGTCAGGCAGTACAGGTCGGTGAGAAGCGCGTCGCTGGAGGTCAATTCGCTCAGGATTATAGGCGGAGCGACCAGAACCCGATTGCCAAGCCTAGCAGCCGTTCGGCGAACCCCCGGACGTGCCAGCGCGCGCGAGCTACGTGCGGTCTTTGACCCGCTCGACGGCGCGCGCGAGCTCGCCGACCGAGAAGACGCCCTCGAAGCGCTCCACAACCTTGCCACGACGGTCGATGACGAAGGCCCACGGCTCGGTCGGGAGGCGCCATTTGAGCACCTGCGCGCGGTACGGCTTGCCGGGATCGTTGTCCTGGTAGATCTCCTGCTGGATGAAGGTCACGCCCTGTCCGCTCTCGGCGCGGACCTGCTCGGCGATGTCGACGACGGGGCCGCAGGTGCGCGACGCGCACAGCGCCGGCGTGGCGAACAGCAGCACGACGGGCTTCTTGCCCAGGACGTCGGCGAAGTCCGTGTCGAGCATCTTGGGCGGCGGCGGGATCCGCGTCGAGAGCCTTGTCAGATCGCCGCCGACGTCGGCGCCGGTCTCGGTGTGCACCTTGATCGCACGCTCACCGACCTTCGGCGGGCCGCCCTTCTCGCCGATCGGCAGCGCCCCGACGGACTCGGCGACGACGAGCCGGCCGTCGAGCCGCACGAGCCCGACCGCGATGTGCGGGCCGCGCGAGCCGTAGACGGCGTCGGCGACGTAGAACGTGTCGCCGCTGGCCAGATCGGAGGCCGTCTGGCGGCTGCGGTACTGGGTGGCGACGTCGAGCGACTCCTTGCGCGCCGTGAACGGGCCGCGCAGCTCGGTGCCGTCGGGCTTCGCTGTATACACGGCCACCGCCGAGACGTCGATCTGCTTGTTCGCGCGGTCGACGATCGCAAAGCCGAGCCGGTTGCGACCGGGCTGCTGGCCCTTGAAGCTGGAGACGTTCAGGATCGCACCGTGCGGGAGCTTGGCGAGCAGCTGGTCAAGCGTGCGCTTGCCCTTGACGGACGGAAAGTCCGCAGGGGCGGCCGCGGTGGGTTGTGGCGGAGCGGGCGCCGCGCCGCCACCATCGTCCGAACCGCACGCTGAGAGCACCGCGGCGCACGCCAGCAACGAGACGAGCAGGCGGGCCATGGGCGGGACTCTAGGCGCTCGCATGATTGGATAGCGCCGATGGAGACCCAGCGCGCCGCGATCGTCACCGGAGCCTCGAGCGGGATCGGCCTCGCCGTCGCGCGGATGCTCGGCGAGGAGGGCCACGCGGTGACGCTCGTCGCCCGTCGGCCGGAGAAGCTCGAGGCCGCCTACGCGCAGCTGCGCGGCGAGGGCTTGGAGGTCCAGCGCGTCGCCGCCAACGTCGGCGTCGAAGACGACGTCGCGCGCGCCGTCGCCGCCCACCGCGACGTCTACGGGCGCCTCGACGTGTTGATGAACAACGCCGGCATCGGCGTGGGCGCGCCGATCGGCGAGCTGCCGACCAAGCAGCTCGACCTGCAGCTGGCGACGAACGTGCGCGCGATCGCGCTCTTCTACCGCGAGGCGCTCCCGCTGCTGACCGCCGCCGGCGCCGAGCACCGCAACGCGCTCGTGATCAACACGGCGTCGATCGCCGGCAAGCAGGGCCAGGCCTGGCTGAGCGTGTACTCGGCGACGAAGTTCGCCGTCGTCGGCTTCACGGAGGCGATGAACGCCGAGCTCTCGCAGCTCGGCATCAAGTCCACGGCGCTGTGCCCGGCCTTCGTCGACACGCCGATGACCGACTTCGTCAAGGGGCAGGTGCCGCCCGAGGCGATGATCCAGACGTCGGACATCGTCGCCTCGGTGCGGATGCTGCTGGCACTGACGCCGGGGTGCGTCGTGCCCGAGATCATCTTCCAGCGGCCCGGTGGCGGGTCGCTGACCTGATCAGCGCGCGAGCTGCGCCTCGGCGCTGTCGAAGTCGAACTCCTCGGCGGCGGGCGCCTCGTCGGCGGCGGTCTGCTGATCGAAGTCCTCGGGCAACACGAGCGTCGACTCGAACAGCCAATCCAGACCGACGTCCTCGGCCTCGCGGCTGCGACGGCTGCGAGCGGCATCCTTGTGCTCGTCGATCGCCTCGCTGAGGTCGATGTGATCGCCGGTGATGCGCAGGCGGCGCTTGCGCGGCGGCGCGGCGGCCTCGGCGCCCTCCGGCTCGACGACCCGCTCGGACCCACGCTCGGCGACGACGTCGGCATCAGCGCGCGCCTCGCGGCTGGCCTGGTACTCGGCGATCGCGTCGCTGAAGACATTGGGCAGCGGCTGGAGGCTGGCCTCGATCTCCTCGCAGAGGATCAGGACCTCGTACTCCGTGGCCGGGCGGACGATGTCGCGGCCGTGGACGCCGCAGAACCTGTCCCATGCCTCGGGGAAGGTGCAGCACGACGTGCGCCCGCCCTCGCGGTGGGCCGCCATCATCGGGCAGGCCCCGTCCTTGGACCCGGCGAACGCGCCGGTGATGACCGTGTTGTTGCCAAGTCCGACCAGCATCGCCTGGCGAGTGCGCTCCGGCAGGACGTCAATAGACCGTCGAAGTTCTGCTCGGGCGTTTTCGCGAGACGTTGCCATAGGGTTCTCTCTTCCAGTCGTCGGGACTCGGCCACGGTATGTGAGCCCGTCTTCCGCGGCAACCGAACTCCTGTCGTTGAAAGGGATCTTGCAGAAGTGAAGCTCGGCGTGCACATCGGATACTGGGGCCTGGGCCTCTCCTCGGAGGACCAGCGCGAGATCGTCCAGGAGGCCGAGCGCCTGGGATACGAATCGGTCTGGGCGGCGGAGGCCTATGGCTCGGACGCGGCGACGATCCTCGGCTGGCTGGCCGGGCTGACGACGACGATCAAGCTCGGCTCGGCGATCTTCCAGATGCCGGCGCGCAGCCCGGCGATGACGGCCATGACCGCGGCCACGATCGACCAGCTGTCGGGCGGGCGGATGCTGCTCGGGATCGGCTCCAGCGGACCGCAGGTCGCCGAGGGCTGGCACGGCCAGCGCTTCGCGCGCCAGATGCAGCGCACGCGCGAGTACGTCGCCGTCGTGCGCAAGGCGCTGGCCCGCGAGCGCCTCGTCTACGACGGCGAGACGCTGACGCTGCCGCTGCCCGACGGGCCCGGCAAGGCGCTCAAGCTGACGATCGCGCCCATCCAGGACGAGATCCCGATCTACCTCGCGGCGATCGGGCCGAACAACACGCGCCTGGCCGGCGAGATCGCCGACGGCTGGATCCCGACGCTGTTCTCGCCCGAGCACGTCGCCGAGTTCCGGCCGCTGCTGGAGGAGGGCGCGGCGCGCAGCGGCCGTTCTCTGGAGGGCTTCGACATCGCGCCGCAGGTCAACGTCTTCGTCACCGACGACCTCGCCGCCGCGCGCGACGCGATGCGCCCGTTCGTCGCGCTCTACGTCGGCGGGATGGGCTCGCGCGAGAAGAACTTCTACAACGCGCTCGTGCAGCGCTACGGCTTCGCCGACGAGGCGCGCACGGTGCAGGAGCTCTACCTCGACGGCAAGCGCGAGCAGGCGATGGCGGCGCTGTCGGACGAGCTGATCGACACGGTCTCGATCTGCGGCCCGCCCGACCGCGTGCGCGAGCGCCTGGCGGTCTACCGCGACGCCGGGGTCGGCACGCTCGGCGTCAGCCCGCTGGCCTTCACGAAGGCCGACCGGCTGCAGCAGCTGCGGCTCATCGCGGAGCTGGCGGCCTGACGCACCGGATCCTGCTCGGCGCGTTCGGCGATCCGGGCCACGCCTTCCCGATGATCGCCCTCGGCCGCGAGCTGGCCGGACGCGGCCACACGGTGACGCTGCAGACCTGGCGGCGCTGGCAGGCCGACGTCGAGCGCGAGGGATTGGCCTTCGCCGCGGCACCCGAGTACCACGTCTTCCCCACCCGCGAGCACCCACTGACCCCGTACCAGGCGGTCGAGCGGGCGACGCGCGAGACGGTCGCGCTCGTCCGCGAGACCTCCCCCGCCGTCGTCATGTCCGACATCCTCACGCTTGCGCCGGCGCTGGCCGGCGAGCTCGCCGGCGTCCCGGTCGGCACGGTCATCCCGCACCTCGACCCGCGCATGCCGGCGGGCAGCGCTCCGTACTCGTGCGGTGCGCGACTGCCCCGCACGCGCGCCGGGCGGGCACTGTGGCGGGGCGCCGACCCGCTGCTGCGCCACGGCCTGCAGCTCGGTCGCGAGCAGCTCAACGAGACCCGCCGCCGGCTCGGCCTGCCCGCCTTGGAGCGCGTCCACGGCGGGATCAGCGCGGCGCTGACGCTCGTCGCCACGTTCCCGCAGCTTGAGTATCCGCGCGCGTGGCCGGCCGGCACGCACGTCGTCGGGCCGCTCATGTGGGAGCCGCCCGCGCCACAGACGCCGCTCCCGCCGGGCGAGGCGCCCCTCGTGCTGATCGCCCCATCGACATCGCAGGACCCGCAGCAGGCACTGCTGCGCGCCGCGCTGGAGGGCCTCGCCGAGCTTCCGGTGCGGGTGCTCGCGTCGGCCAACCGGCAGATCCCGGAGGGACTGACCGTGCCGGCCAACGCGCGGGTCGTCGACTGGGTCTCCTACTCCCGGACGATGCCCGCCTGCGAGCTCGTCGTCTGCCACGGCGGGCACGGCACCGTGGCGCGCGCGCTGACCAGCGGCTGCGGCGTCGTCATCGTGCCCGCCGCCGGCGACATGAACCAGACCGCCGCCCGGGTGCACTGGGCCGGCGGCGGCGTGCGGCGCCCAGGCCGCCTGGTCGGCGCGCGCGGCCTGGCGCTGGCCGTCGGCCGCGCGCTGGCCCGCCCGCAGCTGCGCCGCGGTGCG
>JBBSQG010000208.1:0-5901 GCA_038258125.1 Solirubrobacterales bacterium | reverse complement strand
GCTGCCCGCGCTGGCCGCCGCCGCGCTGGCTCCGCTCGCGCTCGGTCAGCGCGCCAACGACGGCGCAAGGTTCATCGCCGACAGCACGCTGGCGACCCGTCTGCTGCAGGTCCCCAAGCAGTTCCTCGTCGGCTACGACGCGCCGCTGGAGCCGCTGCTCGTCGCCGTCGGGGCGCTCGCCCTGCTCGCCGGGCTCGTCGGTCTCGCCGGACTGCTGTCCGGGCGCATGCCTGGCGCGCGCGGGTCTGCGCGCGCGCGCAGCGACGGAGCGCTGATCGCCGCTCTGACCGCCGTGGCGCTGGCGTTGCCAGCGCTCGGCGCGGTCGCGGGCGAGGACCATCTCATCACCCGCAACGTGCTCGCGGCGCTACCGCTCGTCTGCGTGCTGACCGGCGCCGGGCTGGCGGCGCTCGCTGCGATCGCGCCGCGGTCCGCGGCGCTGACGATCGTGGTCGCCTGCCTGTCGGGCGCCGTCGTCGCCGTCAGCGTCGCGCGCAGCCCGGAGCTGCAGCGCGACGACTGGCGGGGGGCGGTCGCTGCGCTGGGACCGATCACCGCCCCGCGGCTGATCGTCGCGACCCCGTCGTCCGCGCTCGTGCCCCTGCGCTACTACCTGCCACGGCTGCAGGCCGCGCAGCCGCCGCAGGCGCAGACCGCCGAGATCGACTACGTCGCGCTACCGGCGCGCCTGCCCGGCGAGCGGCCGCAGCCGCCGCGGCCGATCGCGCCCGCGGCGCCGGCACCCGGCTACGTGCTCGCCGGCCGCACCGACGGCCAGGCCTTTACGGTGCTGCGCTGGCGTGCGCCCGCACCGCAGGCGCAGCCGATCGTGCCGGTGCCGGGCCTCGGCGGCGAGAGCGCCGCACTGCTGACCGTCGCGCCCTGACGAGCCCGAGGCTGCCCGCACCAGCGGGCGATCGGAGTATTAGGGTAGGTCGATGAACCGGCCAGGGACGTTCGGGGGGCAGTCCGGTCGCGCCCGCGTCCTGCTGGCGCTCGGCGCGCTTGCGGTGATCGTCGTCGTGGCCGTCGTCGCGCTCGGCGGCTCCGATGAACCGGCAGGAGCGGCAGACCTGCAGGTGCGGGCGACCGCGCGCAACACGTCGCACGACGAGCAGCGTTTCGCCGACAAGGTCGAGGGCGCCGCGGGCAACCGCATCGAGTACTCGCTGGCGGCGATCAACGAAGGCAAGGCGACGCTGTCCGACGTGGCGATCACCTTCACGGCGCCGACCGTCGGAGCGACGCTCGTCGCAGGCAGCTGTCGCCTGCGGCGACCGGGCGCAGACTTCGTGAAGTGCCCCGACCGCCTGCGGCCGTCGGACCTCTCCGCGGAGCGCCTGCGGGCGGGGGAGCGCCTTGAGGCCCGCGTTGCCTACACGCTCGACTCGCCGCCCTGCCGCACGGCCTCGGCCCCCGCCGAGGCGACATCCGACAGTGCCCAGACGGCGATCACCGGACCGGCGGTCGCCGCCGTCAGCTACACCGGCCTGTCCGGCCGCCTGCCGCGCTGTGGCACGAAGCTCGCCCAGCTGCTGGCCGCCGTTGCGCCGGGCACGCGCGCGACGTGCAGCGAGTGGCCGGGCCTCCGCTCGCCCGTCCTCGCGCGCGTCCAGTGCCAGCCCAAGCAGGGCGCGAAGTACGCGGTGTACCTGCAGTACCGCACACCGGCGATCGCCGCCCAGGTCTACCGGCTCATCGCCGATCGCGACCGGCCGCGCTCCTGCGGCTCGGTTGCGGGCGGATCGGGCACGGTCCAGGAGCCCGACGGCAAGCGCGTCGTCACGTGCTCGACGGGCGCGGGCGGAGCCGCCCATCTGACCTGGTACGACGACGGCGCGAGCGTCTTCGGATACGCCGACGGCGTCAACGGCGACCGCGATGCCCTGCTGGACTGGTGGCGACGGGACGGCTGAGGGACCGCGACCGGGCCGCTGCCGCCACAAAGTTGACGCCCCCGTCACGTTCCCGCTAGTGTGCCCCGGCCATGGCCGCGCCCGCCCGTGATCGCCCTGACTATGACTGGCTCGTGGTCGGCTCCGGATTCGGCGGCAGCGTCGCCGCGCACCGCCTGACCGAGAAGGGCTACCGCGTCGCCGTGATGGAGTCCGGCAAGCGCTTCGCCGACGATCAGCTCCCCCGCTCGACGTGGGATCTGCGGCGCTACTTCTTCGCTCCCCGTCTGGGCCTGCACGGCATCTTCCGGCTGTCGCTGTTCAAGGACGTCTCGGTGGTCAGCGGGGCCGGCGTCGGCGGCGGCAGCCTCGGCTACGCCAACACGCTGTACCGCGCGCGGCCGCGCTTCTACGCCGACCGCCAGTGGGCCGGTCTCCAGGACGACTGGGAGGCCGCGCTCGCGCCCCACTACGACGAGGCCGAGCGGATGCTCGGCGTGACGACCGTCGCCACCGACGACCCCGCCGACGACCTGCTGCGCGACTTCGGCCGCCACATCGGCGCCGACAGGACGTACGCCAAGACGCGTGTCGGCGTCTTCTTCGGTGCGCCCGGGGAGACGGTCCCCGACCCGTTCTTCGACGGCCGGGGTCCCGAGCGCACCGGCTGCATCGGCTGCGGGCGGTGCATGGTCGGCTGCCCGGTAGGGGCCAAGAACACGCTCGTCAAGAACTACCTCTGGCTCGCCGAGCACGCCGGCTGCGAGGTGATCGCCGAGCGCGAGGTCGTCGACATCCGCCCGCTCGGCGCGCGCGACGGCTCCAACGGATACGCGGTGACGACCGAGCGGACCGGCCGGCTGCTGCGCAAGGACCGCCGTACGGTCACCGCCGCGCACGTCGTGCTGGCCGCCGGCCCGCTCGGCACGAACAAGCTGCTGCAGCGCTGCCGCCACAACGGCTCGCTGCCGAATATCTCACACCGCCTCGGCGAGCTCGTGCGCACCAACAGCGAGGCCATCCTCGCCGTGACCGCGCCGGACGACAGCGTCGACTACACCAAGCGGGTGGCGATCTCGGGCTCGATCTATCCCGACGCAAACACGCACATCGAGACCGTCAGCTACGGCCACGCCGGTGACTCGATGAGCCTGCTGCACACGCTGCTGATCGGCGACGGGACGAAGCTCACACGCCCGCTGAAGTTCCTCACGGCGATGGTCCGCCACCCGCTGACGTTCGCCAAGCTCTTCGACCCGCGCGGCTGGTCGCGGCGCACGATCATCGTGCTCGTCATGCAGACGCTCGACAACGCGATCGCGCTGCGGCCGCGGCCGGGCCGGCGCGGCACGATGCGCCTGCAGACCGAGCAGGATCCCGACAAGCCCACCCCGACCTTCATCCCGGTCGCCAACCATGCCGCCGAGTGGATGGCCAAGCAGATCGGCGGCATCCCCCAGAGCTCGGTCCTGGAAGCGCTGGCCAGTATCCCGACCACGGCCCATGTGCTCGGCGGCGCCGTCATCGCGGGCTCCCCGGCCGAGGGCGTCGTGGACGCGCGCCACCGCGTCTTCGGCTACGAGAACCTGCTCATCTGCGACGGCTCGGTCGTGCCCGCCAACGTCGGCGTCAACCCCAGCCTGACGATCACGGCGCTCGCCGAGCGCGCGATGAGCTTCGTGGCGCCGGCTCAGCCCGCGGACGCGCCCGCCCGCGACGAGGACGAGGCCGAGCCCGCCCTCGCCGGTTGACGGGAGCGGGACCCATCGTCCGCCGGGTCCGCGCCGCGCGGCTACGCTGAACACGCTGTGGCCACGGCAGAGCCTCCTCGCAAGCCCCGCGTCGTCGCGCGTCTGGAAGCCCAGCGCGACCGCCATCGCGAGCGCTCGTTCGTCGTGCGGATGCTCTACCTCGCGGTCGGCTTCACGCTGCTGCTCGGCGGGATCGCCATGCTCGTCCTGCCGGGGCCGGCGTTTCTCGTCATCCCGATCGGCCTGGCCGTGCTGTCACTGGAGTTCGTGTGGGCCGAGGAGCTGCTCGAGCGGGCGCTGGAGCAGGGCGAGATCGCCAAGCAGAAGGCGGCCGAGACGACGAGGACCCAGCGCATTCTGACCCTGACCGCCGTCGCGCTCGGCGCCGGGGCGTTCGTCGCGTGGGCGATCTTCGGCGACATCCCGCTGCTGCCGGTCTAGCCCACCGGGACGGCGGGCCGACCGGGCCGGCGGGAGCGTGCACGTTTCGGGCGCTGAGGCCCCGGAATGCTTGGCGCGCGAGGGCGCGAGGGTGGGAGGTGTGCGCGTTTCGGGCGCTGACGCCCTGGAACGCGCACCGGCGGCGCGGCGCGGCGCTATAGCGTCACGCTGCCGGCGACGACCGCGCCGGCCTGCGCCGCGCGCAGCGCCGCGGCCGAGACCGCGAGGTCCTGGATCGCCAGGCCGGTGGAATCAAACAGCGTCGTCGCCTGCGGGCCGCTGCGGCCGGGCGCGTCGCCGGCACTGACCGCGCCGAGCGGCGTGACCTGCTCGCGTGCCACCCGACCGGCGGCGACCGCGCCGGCCAGCTCGCCGCCGTGCGAGGCCTGCTCCCACTCGTCGCAGAACAGCTCGCAGGCGAGCACCGCCTCGATGCTCGCCTCGGCCTTGCCCGAACCGTCGGCGCCGAGCATGTTCAGGTGCTGGCCGGGACGCAGGTCGTCGCGCTGCACGACGACCGCCGCGCCCGGGGTGATCGTGTTGACGATGTCGCAGGCCAGCGCCGCCGGCAGGTCGCCGACTGCCCAGCCAAGCTCCGTGGCGAGTGTCGCGGCGGCCTCGGCGCGCGGGTCGAAGCAGATGCCGTTCTCATAGCCGGCGGCGGCGAGGCAGCGGGCCGCCCAGGCGCCGTGCAGGCCGCAGCCGACGATGCCGACCGTGCCGGCGTCCTCGCGCGCCAGGGCGAGCGCGGCGACCGCCGCCACGGCGCCGGTACGCAGAGCGGTGACCGCGCGCGCGTCGAGCAGCGCGATCGGGACGCCGGTGCGGGCGTCGGACAGGCAGACGATGCCGCTGACCGTGGGCAGGCCGTGGGCCGGGTTGCCGGGAAACGAGGTCACCCACTTCAGCAGCGCGAGGTCGTCGCCACGCGCCGGCATCGCGCGAAAGTCACCGTACGGCGGGCTCTGGAGGTACACCTTGGCCGGCATCACCCACTCGCCGCGGTGGTGTCGCCCGAAGGCGTCGCGCGTGGCGTCGATCGCCGCCGCCGCCGAGACGGCCGCCAGCACCGTGTCGTGGTCGAGGAGCACGAGCTCGGGCACGAGTCGCAGGCTACTCGGGTCCCCGCGCGGGGCCGCGCGTTCGATCCAGACGCGGCGCACCGGCAGGCCACCGGCGCCGCGCCAGAGGGCCGCAGGATCTGGCGCGGTGCGATTCCCTGAAATCCGACTGGAATTAGGCTGTATCATCGCCGTTCGCTTTGTCCGCCACCACGGAGCACTGAGACCCATGGAGCCCACCACCGTCGCCGGCCGCCAAGGGACACTCGAGAACCCCGAGGTTCGCGAGGACGTCCCCGGCCACATCATCCCGATCATCGAGCGTGAGTTCGATGACTTCGACACGGAGTCCCAGCGCTTCCTGCGGGGCGACATCGAAGAGACGGAGTTCATCAAGTTCCGCCTCAAGCAGGGCGTCTACGGCCAGCGCCAGCCGGCCGTCCAGATGATCCGCGTCAAGCTCCCCTTCGGCGGCATCACGCCCGACCAGGTCGACGCGTTCGCCGACGTGATCGAGAAGCACGTGCCGCTCAACAGGGGTCACATCACGACGCGCCAGAACATCCAGCTGCACCACGTGCCGCTGCCCGACGCGGCCGCCGCGATCCGTGAGCTCTCCGACGCCGGGCTGTCCTCGCGCGAGGGCTGCGGCAACACCGTGCGCAACGTGACCGGCGACCCCTGGGCCGGCGTCTGCGCCGATGAGCTCTTCGACCTCACCCCCTACGCCGGTGCCTACGTGCGCTACTTCGT